>JAHBYY010000120.1 GCA_019635715.1 Rhizobiaceae bacterium
GCCGCCCGCGCGGGAACGCGGGCGCCCTTCGGGGACAGGGCCGGTCCGCGGATCGATCAACACCAGCCGCCGGCGTCAGGCGCACCGGCGAACCAGGAGTACGAATGTCTCTCGCTCAATCTGCCAAGGAAGACTTCGCCGCCCTTCTCGCCGAGTCGTTCACCGCCGACTCGCTCGCCGAAGGCAGCGTCATCAAGGGCACCATCGTCGCGATCGAGAAGGATCTCGCCGTCATCGACGTCGGCCTCAAGACCGAAGGCCGGGTGCCGCTCAAGGAATTCTCCGTCGCCGGGTCCGATCCGGGCCTCAAGGTCGGCGACCAGGTCGAGGTCTATCTCGAGCGCATCGAGAACGCCCTCGGCGAGGCGGTTCTCTCGCGCGAGAAGGCGCGCCGCGAGGAGAGCTGGGTCCGGCTCGAGGAGTCGTTCAACAAGAACGAGAAGGTCACCGGCGTGATCTTCAACCAGGTCAAGGGCGGCTTCACCGTCGATCTCGACGGCGCCGTGGCCTTCCTGCCGCGCAGCCAGGTCGACATCCGCCCGGTCCGCGACGTGACCCCGCTGATGCACAACCCGCAGCCCTTCCAGATCCTCAAGATGGACAAGCGCCGCGGCAACATCGTCGTGTCGCGCCGGACCGTCCTCGAGGAGACCCGGGCCGAGCAGCGCTCCGAGCTCGTCCAGAGCCTCGAGGAAGGCCAGATCATCGACGGCGTCGTCAAGAACATCACCGACTACGGTGCGTTCGTCGACCTCGGCGGCATCGACGGCCTGCTGCACGTCACCGACATGGCCTGGCGCCGCGTCAACCATCCGACCGAGATCCTCAACATCGGCCAGACGGTCAAGGTGCAGATCATCCGCATCAACCAGGAGACCCACCGCATCTCGCTCGGCATGAAGCAGCTCGAGAGCGATCCGTGGTCCGACATCGGCACCAAGTTCCCGATCGGCAAGAAGATCCGCGGCACGGTCACCAACATCACCGACTACGGCGCCTTCGTGGAGCTGGAGCCGGGCATCGAGGGCCTCATCCACGTCTCCGAAATGAGCTGGACCAAGAAGAACGTCCATCCCGGCAAGATCCTGTCGACGACCCAGGAAGTCGACGTGGTCGTGCTCGAGGTCGATCCGGCCAAGCGCCGCATCTCGCTCGGCCTCAAGCAGACGCTGGAGAACCCGTGGCATGCCTTCCAGGCCAACCATCCGGTCGGCTCGGAAGTCGAGGGCGAGGTCAAGAACAAGACCGAGTTCGGCCTGTTCATCGGCCTGGACGGCGACGTCGACGGCATGGTGCACCTCTCCGACCTCGACTGGAACCGTCCGGGCGAGCAGGTCATCGAGGAGTACAACCGCGGCGACATCGTCAAGGCGCAGGTTCTCGACGTCGACATCGACAAGGAGCGCATCTCGCTCGGCGTCAAGCAGCTGCAGCGCACCGCTTCGAGCGGCGGCGGCGCCGCCGATGGTGAACTGCGCAAGAACGCGGTCGTTACCTGCGAAGTCACCGGCGTGAAGGACGGCGGCATCGAAGTCCGCCTGGTGGAGAGCGGCGTCGAGGCCTTCATCAAGCGCTCCGACCTGTCGCGCGACCGTGACGAGCAGCGCCCCGAGCGCTTCACCATCGGCCAGAAGGTCGATGCGCGCGTCATCGCCTGGGACAAGAAGACCCGCCGCGCGCAGGTCTCGATCAAGGCGCTGGAAATCGCCGAGGAGAAGGAAGCGGTCGCCCAGTACGGCTCGACCGACTCCGGCGCCTCGCTCGGCGACATCCTGGGCGCAGCCCTCAAGGGCCGCAACTAAGGCTTCGCCTTTCGGCAAACCGCCAACGAAGGGCCCGCCGGAGCGATCCGGCGGGCCTTTTGCTTCAAGGGGGCGCAACGTCCTGGTCCGTCGACATTGACTCGCCGCCGCCGCGTCCCTATAAGCCGCGCCACGTTCGGGCGATCGTCCGGCGCATGTCCGCATGCGCGCGAAGTCCCGGCGAAAAAAGCTCCTGTTACCTGGTGACAGACTCAAGAAGGGCCGCACTCCGCGGTATTTAAACAAATGAAGCGTACCTATCAGCCTTCCAAGCTCGTGCGTAAGCGCCGTCACGGCTTCCGCGCCCGCATGGCCACCAAGGGCGGTCGCGGCGTCGTCGCCGCCCGTCGCAACCGTGGTCGCAAGCGTCTGTCCGCCTGAGCGGACGCCGCCGGCTTTGCCGGTCGTTCCCGCCTCGCGCCAGGATCCGCCGCCGCGCCTGCGCGTGCGGGCGGAATTCCTTGCCGTGCGGGCGGGCGAGAAACGGCGGGGGAAACTCTTCCTCCTCGAGGTTCTCGACCGCAAGGATGGGAAGCCGGCCCGCGCCGGCTTCACCGTCACCAAGAAGGTCGGCAATGCGGTGGTCCGCAACCGCGTGCGCAGGCGCCTGCGCGAAGCGCTGCGCGTTCGTGCCGCCGCTGACATGGCGCCGAGCCATGACTATGTCATCGTCGGCCGCGAGGACGTGCTGTCCGCACCTTTCGATCAGCTCGCCGGCGAACTGACGCGCCGCATCGCCGCCAAGCGGTGAGACTGGGATCTCCGATGCAAAACAACCGGAACTTCTTCCTCACGATCGCGCTCTCAGTGCTGATCCTGACGCTCTGGCAGGTGTTCTACATGAACCCCCGGGTCGAATCGCAGCGCGAGGCCGCCCGCATCGAGGCGGAGCGGCAGGAGGCGGAGAAGAAGACCGATCCGAACGCTCCCGCCAATCCGGACGGCACGGCGCCGTCCGTGCCGGGCGTGGCAGGCTCCGGTGGTGCGTCCGAGGCCGGGCGCGAACAGGCGGTGGCGGCGTCGCAGCGCATCGCCATCGAGACGCCCAGCCTCACCGGCTCCGTCAACCTCACCGGGGCGCGCATCGACGACCTGAAGCTCAACAAGTACCGGCTCACCGTCGAGCCGACCTCGCCGCTGATCGAACTGCTCAATCCGCAGGCGCTGCCCAACGGCTATTTCGCCGAGATCGGCTTCGTCGGCAATGATGCGACGGGCCCTGTGCCCGGCCCCGACACGGTGTGGTCGGTCGAGACGGGCGCCAAGCTGACGCCGACCACCCCGGTGACGCTCGCCTGGACCAACGACAAGAACCTGACCTTCAAGCGCACGATCAGCGTCGACGCCGACTACATGTTCACGGTGACCGACACGGTGAGCAATGCCGGCACGGCCGCCGTGTCGCTTGCCAATTACGGCCGCGTGACGCGCTTCGACAAGCCGACCCATGCCAGCGCCTACGTGCTGCACGAGGGGCTGATCGGCGTGACGGGCGAGGAAGGGTTGCAGGAGATCAAGTACTCCACCGTCGAGGAAGACAAGCAGGTCGTCCCCGGCAAGTCCGGCGACGGCTGGCTCGGCATCACCGACAAATACTGGGCGGTGGCGCTGGTGCCGTCGGCCAAGCAGCCCTTCCAGCCGCGCTTCTCCTACTTTTCGGACGGCCGGCCGCGCTACCAGTCGGACTATCTGACCGACGCGGTGCAGGTCGAACCGGGCCAGTCGTCGACCGTCGAGACGCTGATCTTCGCCGGCGCCAAGGAGGTCGGCGAGCTCAACGCCTACCAGGAGGACCGGCAGATCCGTCAGTTCGACCTGCTGATCGACTGGGGCTGGTTCTACTTCATCACCAAGCCGATGTTCTGGCTGATCGACAACCTCTACAAGCTGCTGGGCAATTTCGGCCTCGCCATCCTCGGCACCACCGTCATCGTCAAGGCCATCTTCTTCCCGCTCGCCAACAAATCCTACAAGTCGATGGCGAAGATGAAGGTCGTGCAGCCGAAGATGATGGAAATCCGCGAGAAATACGCGGACGACAAGATGAAGCAGCAGCAGGCGATGATGGAGCTGTACAAGACGGAGAAGATCAATCCGATCGCCGGCTGCTGGCCGGTGCTGATCCAGATCCCCGTGTTCTTCGCGCTCTACAAGGTGCTCTATATCACCATCGAGATGCGGCATGCGCCGTTCTTCGGCTGGATCCGCGACCTCGCCGCCCCGGACCCGACGTCGCTGTTCAACCTGTTCGGCCTGCTGCCCTTCGCCGTGCCGGAGTACCTGCACATCGGCATCTGGCCGCTGATCATGGGCGTGACGATGTTCCTGCAGATGCGCATGAACCCGACGCCTCCCGATCCGACGCAGGCGATGATCTTCACCTGGATGCCGGTGGTCTTCACCTTCATGCTGGCATCGTTCCCGGCGGGCCTCGTCATCTACTGGGCCTGGAACAACACGCTGTCGATCATCCAGCAGGGCGTGATCATGAAGGGCCAGGGCGCCAAGATCGAGCTTTGGGACAACCTCATGGCGCTGTTCAAGAAGAAACCCACGCCGGCGGAATAGCCGGCTGCCGATCGACCCAAACTGAGACGGCCGGGCATCGCTGCCCGGCCGTTTCGTTTTGGATTGAAGATGTCCGCGGCTATGCCAAGGGTTGTGATGTTTGGCTGAGAATCTGCTCCCTCCGCCTCGCATTCGCTCGGCACCTCCCCCGTAAACAGGGGAGGATCGAGGACGGCGGCCGCCATCGACCCGAATCCTCCCCTGCGAAGCGGGGGAGGTGACCCGAAGGGTCGGAGGGGGCAGGCTCGACGATCGTTCGTCGCGGCCTCCGGCGTCACCCCTTGTCGAGCATGGCGCTCTGGGTGATCCGCCTGGCGAGATGGTCGCCGAGGCGGCAGGACAGGGCGACGATCGTGGTGGTCGGATTGCACTGGCCGGAAGTCGTGAAGACCGATGAGCCGCCGACATAGAGGTTGTCCATGCCGTGGACCTTCTGGTGCAGGTCGACGACGCTCTTGGCAAGGTCGTCGCCCATCCGGGTGCCGCCCATGTGATGATGGCCGGCAAGCTCCTGATCGGTCGGATAGGGTTCGTTGTTGACGACCCAGTCGGCGATGCGCACGCGGCCGTAGCCCTTGTCGGCCAGAGTCTCGCCGAACAGCCTTAGCCCATTGAGCAGGGTACGATGTTCGAGCTCCCTCTTCTTCCAATGCAGTTCAATGCGCGGAATGCCCAGGTCGTCGCGCTCGGTGGCCGACAGGGCAACGAAATTGTCGGCGCGCGGCGACTGTTCCCAGCCGACCACGAGTTGCGCGGCGCAGCGCAGGTTCCCGCCGAGGCCGGAGGAAATCCACTCCGCGGTTTCGGGCGCGACGCAGGCGAGCTCGGCCGTCAGCCACTTCACCCCGTGGTAGGGCATCTTGATGAAGCGGATGCCGAAATTCAGGATCTGCTCGCGCTCCATCGCCTCACCCGTCGGTGAGAAGAAGGCCTCGGAGACCTCGTCCATCTCGAACTGGTTCTCATTCTCCATGATGGCGTTGCCGCCCTCGAACTGGGGATGCTCCATCCAGTATTTGCCGAGCGCCTCGGCATGCGGCACGACGCCGCCGTTCGACCGCTCGTTCGACCAGAGCAGCAGCCGGGAGTTCTCCAGGCCGCCGGTGCAGGGCAGGTAATAGTCCGCCGTCGCGACCCCCTGCTCCTTGCCGGCGGACCAGATCTTCGCCCCGGTGACCTTCTTGCCGTCGCCCTGCAGTTCGGTGACATAGGTGTCGAGCACCAGCGCGATCGACTGGCTGGCCGCGATCTCGTCGCGATACTTCTCCGAAAAGCGCACCGCCGGGCTTTTGATCAATTGCACCCAGCGGATATCGTCCGACACCAGTTCGTCGTCCCGAAACGGGACAAGGTCGAGAATGTCGTGCACCTCTTCGAGAAAGGGCTCGATGTCGCTGCGCCGGATCGGCCAGCCGGTGTCCGGCACCCAGGCCTTCGGCTCGAAATCGACCGCATCCATCACCCGGCACCAGCCGGCCCAATGGTTGGAACAGCCGCCGAACTGGCGCAGCCGCGTCACGTCGAGCTCGAAATAGGGATCGCCGACCGTCGTGCCCTTGTAGAAATCCTGCGACTCGTCGGTGTAGTCGGCCGCTCCCGCCTCGAAGATCGCGACCGGGATGTTGGCGGCCGCCAGCTTGCGGGCGATGGTCACGCCCGCTGGGCCCGACCCGATGATGATCACCTTGGGCGCAAAGCCCTTGGCGGCGAACGCCTCGTAATTGTCGAAGATCATGCGACTTCGCTCCTCTTCAGCACCCAGCCATTGACGACGACATAGCCGTCGGCGCGCTGCACCGGGACATCCGCCGTTTCATGGCGGAACAGGGCGAATGCCGGTATGGCGAGAAGTGCCTGGAGGACGGTACGGCGGCGCAGCGCCTCGGGGGTCAGATTGGTCTTCATGGGGCTCGGGACTCCGATTCTCGAACAGAGAGGCTTCGTGTCTCCTTGTCGTGCGGGACACTTGCCGAAAGCTCTGCGAAAACCGTGCCAGCGATGGCTAAAATGCGCGCGAACCGCCCTTTCGGGACCGATGGGTTGCGCGCAGCCTTAACATTTTGCAAACGAACGGCTCGTGCAGCGGACGCGGACGGTTGCAACCGCGCCGCCGGCATCCGGATTTTCGACACTCTTTGCGGCCACCCGCAGGCCCGCCTTCAAGGAGACGCAATGACCGACACGCCCGATCCCGCACGGTTCCGTCATGTCCGGGACTGGGTCTTCGACCTCGACAATACGCTCTATCCGCATCACACCAACCTGTTCTCGCAGATCGACGAGCGGATGACCGCCTATGTCTCGGAGCTGCTGACACTGCCGCGCGAGCAGGCGCGCAAGCTGCAGAAGGAGCTGTATCGCGAATACGGCACGACGCTGGCCGGGCTGATCGCCCGCCACGCCATCGATTCGGACGATTTCCTGCGCAAGGTCCACGACATCGACTATTCCTGGGTGAAACCGGACCCGGCGCTGGGCGAGGCGATCAAGGCGCTGCCCGGCCGAAAATTCATCTTCACCAATGGCGACCGCGGCCATGCCGAGCGCACCGCGACCCAACTCGGCATCCTCGACAATTTCGAGGACATCTTCGACATCGTCGCCGCCGACCTCGTGCCGAAGCCGGCCCAGGCGCCCTACGACCGCTTTCTGGCGCTGCACCGCATCGTCGGCTCGGACGCAGCGATGTTCGAGGATCTGGCCGCCAACCTGGTGGTGCCCAAGGCGGTGGGCATGACCACGGTGCTGATCGTGCCGCGCAATTTCGAGCCGACCTTTTCCGAGATCTGGGAGCGCGATCCGAAATTCGACGACGCGGTCGACTTCGTGACCGACGACCTTGCCGGCTTCCTCGGCGGGCTGACCGAGGCGATCGCCTGAGGGGCTGCCCGCCTCCGCCTACAGATTGTAGAAGCGGGCGATCACGCTCCAGGCCTCCTCCGCCGTGTCGACGAAGTCGATGATGTCCTGGTCGCCCGGCGAGATCGTGCCCTGCTCGGCGAGATAGTCGAGATCGATCGCCCTGCCCCAGAACTCCTTGCCGAACAGGATGACGGGCACGCGTTCCATGCGGCCGGTCTGGATCAGCGTCAGCGTCTCGAAGAACTCGTCCATCGTGCCGAAGCCGCCGGGAAACACCGCGACCGCCTTGGCCCGCATGACGAAGTGCATCTTGCGGATCGCGAAATAGTGAAAGTTGAAGCAGAGCTCCGGCGTCACATAGGGGTTCGGCGCCTGCTCGTGCGGCAGCACGATGTTGAGGCCGATGGACGGCGCACCGACATCATCGGCGCCGCGGTTGCCGGCTTCCATGACACCCGGCCCGCCGCCCGTCACCACGACATATTCGCGATAGTAGGACTGGGCGGAATGCTCCGAGCACAGCCGCGCGAACTTGCGTGCCTCGTCGTAGTAGACGCTGTTCCTGATCAGGTTCCTTTTCTGGATCTCGTTCTTGGCCGCCCAGGCCTCGCCGCCGGGCTCCGGCAGGCGGGCGCCGCCGAACAGGATGACGGTCGAGCGGACGCCGCGCTCGGCCAGCGTCATCTCGGGCTTGAGCAGTTCGAGCTGCAGCCGCACGGCGCGAAGCTCGCGCCGTGTCATGAAATCCATGTCGGTCCAGGCGAGCTTGTAGGTGTCGGCCCGCGTCTGCGGCGTGTCCGGAACGCCCTTGGCGCGCTCCATGTCCTCGTCCGAATGGGACAACGGCGTCCAGCCCGACGTTTCGTTGGGATCCATGGAATTCCCATCCTTGTTGTTCGTCCGACTGCGCCACGATGTGACGCTGCCGCGATTGACCCTGTCCCGGCCCTGAAATAGGGTCCGCCCGCCTTCCGGACCTTAGAATTCCCAGCCTTAACAGCCCGTATAGCGGAGAACCACGATGGCCAAGCCCGATCTGACAAGTCTCGAGTCGACGATCGAAAAGGCCTTCGAAGAGCGCGACGGGATCTCCACCGCGACACGCGGGGCGGTGCGCGAGGCGATCGAGGCGTCGCTCGACCTGCTCGACCGCGGTGAGGTGCGCGTCGCCGAACGTCAGGCCGACGGTGTCTGGAAGGTCAACCAGTGGCTCAAGAAGGCGGTGCTGCTGTCGTTCCGCATCGCGCCGATGGAGATCGTCAAGGGCGGTCCCGGAGACGCGGTGTGGTGGGACAAGGTTCCTTCCAAGTTCTCGGGCTGGGGTGCGCTCGATTTCGAGAAGGCCGGCTTCCGCGCCGTTCCGTCGGCGGTGGTACGGCGTTCCGCCTATGTGGCGCCGGGCGTGGTGCTGATGCCGTCTTTCGTCAATCTCGGCGCGCATGTCGATGCCGGGACGATGGTCGACACCTGGGCGACCGTCGGCTCCTGCGCCCAGATCGGCAAGAACGTCCACCTGTCGGGCGGCGTCGGCATCGGCGGCGTGCTGGAGCCGCTGCAGGCCGGCCCGGTCATCATCGAGGACAACTGCTTCATCGGCGCCCGCGCCGAGGTGGCCGAGGGCGTGCAGGTCGGCGAGGGTTCAGTGCTCTCGATGGGCGTCTACATCGGCGCCTCCACCACCATCATCGACCGCGCGACCGGCGAGAAGCACTTCGGAAAGGTGCCGCCCTACTCGGTCGTCGTCTCCGGCACCATGCCGGGCAAGCCGCTGCCGAACGGCGAGCCGGGCCCGAACCTCTACTGCGCCGTCATCGTCAAGCGCGTCGACGAGAAGACCCGCTCGAAAACCTCTGTGAATGAGCTCCTGCGCGATTGATCTTTGCGACGATACGACGCAGGTTCAGCCGGCCGGACGCAGCGTCCGGTCGACACTCAGAGGGGGCTCTCATGGACTGGAAATATCTGCTGACAAGCTTCGACGGCCGCATCAACCGCGGCAAGTTCTGGGCGGGCATCGGCGTGCTGGTGGCGCTCGGCATCCTCGCCAACATCATCGACCTGATGCTGGGCATCCGCATCGGCGGCGACCAGGGCATCGGCATCCTCGGGCTGATCGTCAGCCTGGTGTCGATCTATCTGGCGCTTGCGCTCTACGCCAAGCGCTGGCATGACCGCGACAAGTCGGGCTGGTGGAGCCTGATCGTGATCGTGCCGATCATCGGTGCCATCTGGATCCTGGTCGAGCTGGGCATTCTGGAGGGCACGCGCGGCCCCAACAGGTTCGGACCGGATCCGCTTGGCTAACCAGTATCTCTGGCTGTTCTTCGGGTTTTCGGGCCGCGTCAGCCGCGCGGCCTACGTTCCCGCAGGGCTGCTTCTCTATCTCGCGCGTTTC
>JAHBYY010000121.1 GCA_019635715.1 Rhizobiaceae bacterium
CCGCGGCCGCGAGATGGCGCACATGGAGCTCGGCATGCAGCTCCTGAACAAGGTCCGCGAGGAGGTCGCCACGATCGCCAAGGTCGAGGCCGAGCCGAAACTCGAAGGCCGCCAGATGATGATGGTGCTGGCGCCGAAATAGGCGCCGGCTCCAGGCCCTCCGGCTATTCGGCGACCGCCACCCCGAATTTTTCCGAGGCTTGTTCCGCCGTGTAGTATCCGAGGCGAACGTCCCGGCGCACCAGCGCCGGATCGCGTTCGGCCGGATCGCCATAGCCGCCGCCGCCCGGCGTGCCGACGCGCACGCGGTCGCCGGCCTTCAGGGGGATGTCCTGTTCCTTGGAGAGGTGCGGCGGCACATGCGCCGCGTCGCCGCGGAACACCGTCACCTCGTTCACCGCCCCGTCCCGGCCGCCGAGCGCGCCCTGCGGGCCGGTGCGGCCGTGGTCCATGACGAAGGAGGCCCGCGCCTCGCCGCGCAGCAGTTCGACCTCGTAGGCGAGCCCGAAGCCGCCGCGATGCTTTCCCGCCCCGCCCGATCCCTCGCGGATCGCGTAGCTGCGGTAGAGCACGGGAAAGGCCTGCTCCATGATCTCGACGGGCGGCGATTTCGAGATCCCGATGGTCGAGCAGCCATTGCTCAGCCCGTCGCCGCCGGCATGGCCGCCATAGCCTCCGCCGGAGATCTGGTACATGACGAAGTCGCGGCCGCGCGCCGGATCGGATCCGCCGAGCGCGAAATTGCCCGATGAGCCGGCCGGCGCGGCGGTGACCCGGTCGGGCAGCGCCTGAACCATCGCGGCGAACACCGCCTCGGCGATGCGCTGCGATACCTCGGCCGCGCAGCCGGAGACGGGACGCGGATAGCGCGCGTCGAGGAAGGTGCCCTGCGGCCGCTTGACGATCAGCGGCTCGAAGGCGCCGGCGCTGATCGGCACTTCGGGGAAGATGTGGCGCATGGCGAGGTAGACGGAAGACAGCGTCGTCGCCAGCACGCTGTTCATCGGGCCGGCGCAGGGCGGGCTCGAGCCGGCGAAGTCGAAGGTCAGTTGGTCGCCGGCCTTCTCAACGGACAAGGCGATCGTCAGCGGCGCGTCGACCACCCCGTCCGAATCGACGAAGGCAGTCGAACGGTAGGTGCCGTCCGCTATGGTGGCGATCGCCGCACGCATCTGCGCGGCGGCCCGCCGGCGCAGTTCGGCGATCGCCGCCACGACGGTCTCGTCGCCGTAGCGGTCGAGGATCTGGAACAGGCGGTCCTTGCCGACATGCAGTGCTGCGGCCTGCGCCTTGATGTCGCCGATGCGCTGGTCGGCGACGCGGATATTCGAGGTGATGATCGCATAGATCTCGGGATCGAGTTTTCCCGCCTTGAACAGCTTGACCGGCGGCAGCCGCAACCCTTCCTGCTCGACGGCGGTCGCCGAGGCCGAGAAGCCGCCCGGCACGGCGCCGCCGATGTCGGGCCAGTGGCCGGTGTTCGACAGCCAGCAGAAGATGGCGCCGCCGCGGAAGACCGGCATGGCGAAGCGCACGTCCATCAGATGCGTGCCGCCGAGATAGGGATCGTTGACGATGTAGATGTCGCCCGCCTCGGGCGGCAGGCAGCGGCCGGCCGCGCACATCTCGATGATGGTCTTGGTCGAATACTGCATGACGCCGACGAAGACGGGCAGGCCCTGGCTGCCCTGGGCGATCAGCGCGCCGTCGTCGGCCGCATAGATCCCGTCGGAGCGGTCGTTCGCCTCGGCGATCACCGGCGAGAAGGCGGCGCGGCTGAAGGCGAGGTCCATCTCGTCGCAGGTCTGCTGCAGGGCGGCCTGGATGACGGAGAGCGTGATGGCGTCGAGGGTCATGAGGTGGACTCCGTTCGATTGGTGCCGCTGCCCTTTTGCGATCCTGCACCCCCACCCCTTACCCCTCCCCGCAAGGGGGAGGGGGGCATCGACGTCTCAGATCCCCTCTCCCCCTTGCGGGGAGGGGTAAGGGGTGGGGGTGCAGGGTGCAGGGATCGTGCGGCCGGGAACGCGCTTGAAAGGGCTCGCTGCCGCGCCGCCGTTGCGATGGCCGACGCCGTCACCCTCCCACCTCGATGATCAGATTCCCGTCGGTGTCGCTCGTCGCCCGGTCCCCCGGCTCCAGCACGGTCGTCGCGTCCATCTGCTCGAGGATGGCGGGGCCGGAGACGACAGCGTCGAGCGGCAGTCTTTCCCGGGCATACACCGGCGTGTCGATCCATTTGCCGGCAAACCAGACGGGACGCCGTTCGACCAGCGCCGCCTCGAGCGTAGCGGCCCGACCCGCCGGGTCGATCAGCCGCGACAGGTCGATCGCCTCGCGCACCCCGATCACCGACGTGTTGAGATTGACCAGGCTGGCGCGGATCTCCGGCAGATCGACGCGGAAGCGCGCGAAATAGGCCTTTTCGAAAAGGTCCTGAAGCTCCGCGCGGTCGATGCGCGCCGAGGGCAGCGGCACGGTGATGATGTGGGTCTGGCCGACGAACTGCATGTCGGCGGAATGCAGGTAGCGGATCGTCTCCGGCTGCGCGGCTTCCTTGGCGATCAGCGCCGCGCCCTCGGCGCGATGACGCTCCAGGATCGCGCCCATCGCCGCCTCGTCGAGGCTCGCCACCGGATGGTTGACCGTGTTGACGAAGTCGTGCCGCAGGTCGGCGACGACGCAGCCCAGCGCATTGGTGATGCCCGGCCGCGCCGGAACGAGCACGCGCGGCAGGCCGAGCTCGCGCGCCAGAGCGGTGGCGTGCAGCGGGCCGGCCCCGCCGAAGGCGAACAGCGCGAAATCGCGCGGATCGTGGCCGCGCGCCACCGACACCATGCGCACCGCTCCGGCCATCTTCATATTGCCGAGGCGCAGTACCGCGCCGGCGGCCTCGTTGCCGTCAAGACCGGCCGGGCGCCCGATCGTCTCGGCGAAGATCGAGCGGACATGCTCCACCGTCACGGGGCGGTCGACGGAGAGCAGGCGGTTCGGATTGAGGCGGCCGAGCACCAGATTGGCGTCGGTGATCGTCGGCTCGCTGCCGCCGCGGCCGTAGCAGATCGGTCCCGGCATGGCGCCGGCGCTGTGCGGGCCGACCTGGATCAGCCCGGAGGCATCGACCCGCGCGATCGAGCCGCCGCCGGCGCCCACCGTATGGACGGCCACCATCGGCACGTGGATGGGCATGGCATATTCGATCTCGGTCTCGTTGGAGACGGCCGGCTCGGCGTTGAGAATCAGCGCCACGTCGGTCGACGTGCCGCCCATGTCGTAGGTGACGAGCGACGGGAAGCCGGCACGCCGTCCGGTATAGGCGGCGGCGATGACGCCCGACGCCGGGCCGGACATCACCGTCTTGGCGGCCTCGTCGGCGACGAAGCGCGACGAGATCATCCCGCCATTGCCGTTCATCATCAGGAAATCGCGGCTGTAGCCGCGGCCGGCCAGTTCGCGCCGCAGCCGCTCGACATAGCGTTCGAGGATCGGCTGGACGCTGGCGTTGACCGCCGCCGTCACGCCGCGCTCGAATTCGCGCGCTTCGGAAAGCAATTTGTGGCCGAGCGTGACGTAGCCGTTCGGCCAGCGCCCGGCGGCGATCTCGCCGGCGCGCAATTCATGCGACGGGTTGGCGTAGGAATGCAGGAAGTGGATGACGAGCGATTCGCAGCCGGCCGCCAGCAGTTCGTCGACCGCCGCGCACACCTCCGCTTCGTCGAGCGCGCTGCGCACGATGCCGCCGGCCTCCATGCGCTCCGAGACCTCCAGCCGCAGGTCGCGCGGGATGACAGGGACGAATGTGCCGGTCATGCCGTAGGGCTGCGGCCGCGTGCGGCGGCCGAGCTCGATGACGTCGCGGAAGCCGCGCGTCGTGATCATGCCGGTCCGGGCGAGGCGGCGCTCGAGCACCGCGTTGGTGGTCGTCGTCGTGCCGTGCACGACGAGGTCGATCTCGGGCATCGGAACCCCGGCCGATTCGAGCGCGGCAACGACGCCGAAGGCCTGGTTGTCGACTGTCGTCGGCGTCTTGGCGATCCGCACCTGGCGGGTGCGGCCGTCGATCAGGATCAAGTCGGTGAAGGTGCCGCCGACGTCGATTCCGGCGACGACCGTCCCGGAGGATGCAGGATTTTTCTCGGCCATCGCCCGAATCCGAAACGCTTGAACTTCAGCACGACGCCAGTTTAGAACGGGCTTCCTCAGCGTCTGCTTGACCTAAAACTCATTTGTATACTAATAAATTTCCGAGGCAAGCGCCTGCAATTCGAGGCAGGTGCCGGGCGGCGCAAGGTGGCTGGCCTTCGCGTCGCCATCGTGCGTTCCAGGATCAATGAGGCGTGGTGCGATGAATTCACCGGTCACCGTAGTGGAAGCCGAGGCGCGGGCGCTGCCCTTTCCGGTGCCGGCGAACGTCCATGTCGAAACCGTCGTGTCGGTCCGCCACTACACCGATCGGCTGTTCTCGTTTCGGGTGACCCGGCCGCAGTCGCTGCGCTTCCGCTCCGGCGAGTTCATCATGATCGGCCTTCCCAACGCGGAAAAGCCGGTCTTCCGCGCCTATTCGATCGCCAGTCCCGCCTGGGACGAGGAAGTGGAGTTCTTCTCGATCAAGGTGCCGGACGGGCCGCTGACCTCCGAGCTGCAGAAGATCAAGCCGGGGGATCCGATCCTGTTGCGCCAGAAGACCACCGGCACGCTGGTGCTGGACGCGCTGACGCCGGGCAAGCGCCTGTTCATGATCTCGACCGGCACGGGCGTCGCCCCTTTCGCCAGCCTGCTGCGCGACCCCGACACCTATGAGAAGTTCGAGCAGGTCTACCTGACGCATACCTGCCGCGACCGCGCCGAACTGGTCTATGGCCAGGAGCTGGTCGCCGGCGTCGTCGACGACCCGCTGATCGGCGAATTCGCCCAGGGCCGCGTGACGCTCTATTCGACCACCACGCGCGAGCCTTCCGACCATATGGGCCGCATCACGGCGCTGATCGAATCGGGCAAGTTCTTCGCCGATCTCGGCATCGGAGCCTTCGATCCGGCGACCGACCGCATCATGATCTGCGGGTCGATGCACATGCTGAAGGACGTCAAGGACCTCGCCGAGAAATACGGCTTCGTCGAAGGCTCCGTCAGCAAGCCCGGCGACTTCGTGGTCGAGCGCGCCTTCGTCGGCTAGTGGTCCGGTTCTGACATTTGCATCCCACCGATACGGGCTCCCCGGGCAAGTGCCAGAATCGATGGACCACGAGCAAGCATATGATTCCGGTGGGACTCTGAATCTGACATTCGCATGGTCGGCGTGATGTCCGATGGAATGCGAATGTCGAATTCGTTCCACTGGCGCGGCCGATCGGCTGCGCCGCCGCGGCGGGAAAGCTCCGCGCAAGGCGCCGTTGCTAGAGGTCGTGACTTCGGTTGAGGCTCGGGGAGTCCGGAATGCCGAGGTCCGTCTACGATCGTGGTCTGCTGACGCCGGCCGACATTGGTCGCCTGCAGCGTGTCTTCGACGAGGCCTGCCGCAGGCTCAAGGCGGCGCCGGACAGCGCCGAGGCCCGCGAGGTGGCGCTGACGCTGCTGGCCCTCCACAATGCCGGGATGGTCGACGAGGAGACGCTGGTCGACGCGGCGTCGGCTTTGCGCCCGGCGGCGCTGACGGCCTGATTTCACATCACCGGCCGCCGAGATACGGGCCGAACATCACCAGCCCGACGCCAGCCACGGCGATGAGGACGCCCGCCTGCTGGACCGGCAAGAGCTGTTCGCCGAACCACAGCATGGCGATCAGGTTGAGGGCGACGAGCTGCGCGACGGCCGAAATGCTGAAGGCGACGGACATGCCGAAGTCGCGCACCAGGCGCAGCATGATCAGATTGCCGGTGCAATAGAGCGCGATGATCGCCGCGGCCCGGCCGGTTCCGGGATTGATGGCCCAGAACTTGACCATCGTGCCGGCGGTGGTGAAGATCGCCGTCGACACGGCCAGTTGCAGGAAGCCCAGGGCGGTCATCGCTTGTCCTCGTCTTTCCGGCTCCTTGTGGCGACGCGGGGCGGCGGGTCAAGGCACGCGCTGCGCCAGCCGATGGTCCAGCGAATCCGACAGGCTGCGGCCCGCTTCAGGGAGCGCTATTTGCCGACGGCAGCCTCGATCCTGCCGTCGCTGGCGCGCCGCCGCAGCAGCCACTGGGCGACGAGCCAGCACAGCATCGCCCAGGCCGCTCCGGCGCACCAGCCGGCGACCACGTCGGACGGCCAGTGGACGCCGAGATAGACGCGGCTCACCCCGACGAGCAGCGTCGCGAGCACCGCCAGCAGGATGAAATAGACCTTCAGTGCCCGGCTCGGCGCGATGCGCGCCGCCAGCGCGCCGAGCGTCAGATAGGTCACCGCCGACAGCATGGCATGGCCGCTCGGAAAACTCAGCGTATGCACCTCGGTCAGATGCGGCACGATCTCCGGCCGCGGCCGGTCGATGCCGATCTTCAGCATGCTGGAGAGCATCTGCCCGCCGGCCACCGAGACCAGCACGAAGAGCGCCGCCGCCGTCTGGCGCGCCAGAGCCAGATAGATCACCACCGCCGCGATGATCATCACCAGCACGGCGCCGCTGCCGAGCGCCGTGATGTCGCGCACGGCGTCGGGCATCCAGAATGGCCCGAGCCCCCGCGACGGATCTGCGGGATCGCGCAAGGCCAGCAGGATCGCCGTGTCCAGCGCATGGCCTTCCTCGCCGCGCGCCACCTCCGCCATCTCGACGAATCCATAGATGCCGCCGGCCACGGCGATCGCCGCGGCGAGCAGGGTGAACTCGATCTTGCCCGCGATGTCCCTCAAGCTCGGCATGGTCGGCGTCGTCCGTTGGCGATGCTGCGCGCGGGGCGCCCGACGCACCTATGGCCGGCCGGCCCCGGCCGCAAGATGTCTGTGCGGATTTGTCATGAAGCTGTTATGCCGGCCGCCTAGCAGTCGCCGTACCCCGTCTCCAGCCAGATCAAGAGCCAGAGGTCGCAAGCGATGACACACACCCCGATCCGCCAGGCCGCGTTTCCCACCAGCCTGCTCGAGGAGAATGACGGTCCCGGCCGCAATCCGACCGGCAACCGCACCATGGGCGACATCATCGCGAGGCGCTTCTCGCGCCGCGGCTTGCTCGGCGGCTCGCTGGCCGTGTCGGCGATCGCCGCCACCGTCGGCCCGATCGCGCTGATCACCGCCGGCAATGCCCGCGCCGAGACCGGCTCGGTCTTCAGCTTCGACGAGGTCGAGGCCGGCATCGACGAGACGCATCACGTCGCCGCCGGCTACGACGCCGACATCCTGCTGCGCTGGGGCGATCCGCTGTTCGCCGATTCGCCGGAGTTCGATCCCGCCAACCAGTCGGCCGCCGCGCAGCAGCGCCAGTTCGGCTACAACAACGACTATGTCGGCTATATCCCGATCGCCGGCTCGGCCGAGCACGGCCTGCTGGTGGTCAACCATGAATACACCAACGAGCATCTGATGTTCCCGGGCATCGTCACGGTCGCCGACGGCAAGCTCGACATCGCGCCGGCCGACGCGGCGCGCGTCGCGATCGAGATGGCGGCGCATGGCGGCACCATCGTCGAGATCCGCAAGGAGGGCGGCAAGTGGCAGGTCGTCCGCGACGGCAGGCTGAACCGCCGCATCACCGCCACGACCGAGATGCAACTGACCGGCCCGGCGGCCGGCCACGACCGCCTCAAGACCTCCGCCGACGCGACGGGCGCGCGCGTGTTCGGCACGATCAACAACTGCGCCGGCGGCGTCACGCCATGGGGCACCTATGTGATGGCCGAGGAGAACATCCACGGCTACTTCATCGGCGAACTCCCGGCCGGCCATGCCGAGGCCGCCAACCACGAGCGCATGGGCGTGCCGGAAGGCGCCTATCAGTGGGGCAATTTCGAGCCGCGCTTCGACGTTTCCAGGGAGCCCAACGAGCCCAACCGCTTCGGCTGGATCGTCGAGGTCGACGTCGAGGATCCGACATCGACGCCGAAGAAGCGCACGGCCCTCGGCCGCTTCAAACATGAAGGCGCCGAGTCGATCGTCGCCAGGGACGGCCGCGTCGTCTTCTATCTCGGCGACGACGAGCGCTTCGACTACGTCTACAAATTCGTCACCGCCGGCAAGTTCGATCCGGCGAACCGCGCCGCCAATCTCGACCTGCTCGACGCGGGCACGCTGTATGTCGCGAAATTCGCCGAGGACGGCGGCTTCGAGTGGCTGCCGCTGGTCCATGGCGAGGGGCCGCTGACCGCCGAGAACGGCTTCGCCGGCCAGGCCGACGTGCTGATCGAGGCGCGCCGCGCCGGCGACCTGCTGGGCGCGACGCCGATGGACCGTCCGGAGGACGTGCAGCCGAACGGCACGACCGGCACCGTCTACGTCATGCTGACCAACAACACCAAGCGCGCCGCCGACAAGGTCGACGCCGCCAATCCGCGTGCCAAGAACGCCTTCGGCCACATCATCGAGCTGTTCGAGGAGGGCGGCGACTTCGCCGCCACCAGGGGGCGCTGGGAGATCCTGCTGAAGTGCGGCGATCCCGCCGTCGCCGAGGTCGGCGCCTCCTTCTCGACCGCCACGACGGCGAATGGCTGGTTCGGCATGCCCGACAACTGCGCCGTCGACGCCGCCGGCCGGCTGTGGGTGGCGACCGACGGCAACGGTGCCAAGGCGACAGGCCGCACCGACGGCCTGTGGGCCGTCGACACGGCGGGTGCGGCGCGCGCCACCTCGAAACTGTTCTTCCGCGTGCCGGTGGGCGCCGAGATGTGCGGCCCGCTGTTCGCGCCCGACGACCAGACCGCCTTCGTCGCCGTGCAGCATCCGGGCGACGGCGGCGACGACTGGAAGCCCTTCGGCCGCCCGTCCTACTACGAGGACCCGTCGACCCGCTGGCCGGACTTCAAGCCGGACATGCCGGTGCGCCCGGCGGTCGTGGCGATCACCAGACAGGGCGGCGGCAAGATCGCCGTCTGACGAGGCTGCCGGGATGCCGGTGAACCGGCCGGCATCCCGGCGCCGTCGATGGCGTTCGAGCGGCCGGAGCGCTGGCAGCCGGCCGCTCGGATCGCGATCCCTGATTGTCGGGACAGCCGAGGATGACGGACCCGCGGATCGCCGCCGCGGCAGAAGCCGACGGACCGCGAGGCGCCGCTCCTCTCCTTCGGTCCGGCGGCGTGGTTTTGGACGAGAGCGCCGTTGATGCCCATGCCGTGATCGGCTATGAAGCGGCGTCGCAGGGGCTTGGGCCCGTGCGTCGCGGCCGCCGACCGGCCTGCACCCGTAGCTCAGCTGGATAGAGCGCTGCCCTCCGAAGGCAGAGGTCACAGGTTCGAATCCTGTCGGGTGCGCCAT
>JAHBYY010000122.1 GCA_019635715.1 Rhizobiaceae bacterium
TCGCCATATGCGATAGCCCTGCCCTTGAGGGGATGTCCGGCAGGACAGAGGGGGGTGAGACGGGACACGGCGCAAAAGATTTCGGCGTGGTCATCCAACCATGAGCCGAGCGGTGGATTCTCATCCTATACTCATCCGTCCCGCCGCCGCCGCAGACGCCGCGCTCCTGCATGCCTCGCTTCTCGGCATCGCCCGCACCGTCAACGAGGTGGAGAAGGTGCGCTGCTCGGTGGCGGACCTTGTCGAGTTCGGCTTCGGACCGGAGCCGCATTTCGAGGCGGTGATCGCCGAGGTCGATGGCGTCTACGCCGGCATGGCCCTGTTCTTCCGCAGCTTTTCCACATGGCTCGGCCGGCCCGGCTGCTACGTGCAGGATCTCTACGTCGACGAGACGTTCCGCGGCCTCGGCGTCGGCAGAAAGCTGCTGCGGCGCGTCGCGGCGATGGTGCGCGACCGGGGCGGGGTCTATATGCGCCTGTCGGTCGACACCCAGAACTTCGTCGCGCAGGATTTCTACACGCGCCTCGAGATCAAGCTGTCGGACACCGAACAGGTCCATGCCGCCTATGGCGAAGCTTTCCAGAACCTCGCCGCCGCCGACAGCCCGCCCGGCGGGACGCTTCCGGAGGAGACCGTATGAAAGCCTTCTATGCGCAGGAGCAAAAGCGCCACGACCCCAAGGCCTTCCTGTCAAGTGGTGCGCCGCAGCCCAATCCGGAAAAGCCGGAGCGCGTCGAGCGGCTGCTGGCAGGGGCACGGGCGGCGGGCTGCGCGATCGAGCGTCCGGGTTCGTATGGGCTCGGGCCGATCGCCGCCGTCCACACCCCGGAGTATCTCGACTTCCTCGAACACATCTTTCCGCGCTGGCAGCGCATCGAAGGCGCTTCCGCGGAGGTCATTCCCAACATCCATCCGCTTGCCCGCGGCGGCGCCTATCCGGCCTCCGCCGTCGGCCAGGCCGGCTACCATATGGCCGACACCGCCTGCCCGATCTCCGCGCAAACCTGGGAGAGCGCCTGCTGGAGCGCATGGTCGGCGGTGGCCGCCGCGGAGGCGGTCATGGAAGGCGCGCCCGCCGCCTATGCGCTGTGCCGTCCGCCCGGTCACCATGCCTTCGCCGACGTCGCCGGCGGCTTCTGCTTCGTCAACAACTCGGCCGTCGCCGCGCAGCGCCTGCGCCGCGACGCCGCGCGCGTGGCGATCCTCGACGTCGACCTGCACCACGGCAACGGCACGCAGGGCATCTTCTACGCCCGCTCCGATGTGCTGACCGTGTCGCTCCATGCCGACCCGGTGCGCTTCTATCCCTTCTTCTGGGGCCATGCCGACGAGCGTGGCGAGGGCGCCGGCCTCGGCTGCAATCTGAACCTGCCGTTGCCGCGCAAATCCGGCGACAAGGCTTTCCTGGACGCCCTGGACGTCGCCTTCCGCCGTATCCGCGCCTTCGCGCCTGAGGCGCTGGTGGTGGCGCTCGGGCTCGATGCTTTCGAAGGCGATCCGTTCGGCGGCCTGTCGGTGTCGACGCCCGGCTTCTCGCGCATCGGCGCGGCGATCGCCGGCCTCGGCCTGCCGGCGGTCATCGTCCAGGAAGGCGGCTATCTGTGCGACGCGCTCGGTGACAACCTGACCTCCTTCCTCGGCGGCTTCGAGGCCGGCCGTTCCGCTTGAACTGCCCCGGCGGCTGGACTATTCCGAGCCTCGACCCAGAGCGGCGGGCATTCGGCCCGGCGCCGAAATATCCGGAGAGTCCCATGAAGATCGTCATCGGTGCCGACAGCGCGGGCAAGCCGCTCCTCGACGTGATCGCCGCCCATCTCAAGACGAAGCCGGATCTCGAAGTCACCGATCTCAGCCAGTCCGGCTATTACGCGGACCTGTCGGCCGCCGTCGGCCAGCAGATCGTCGACGGGAAGTTCGATCGCGGCTTCCTGTTCTGCGGCACCGGGATCGGCGTCTGCATCTCGGCCAACAAGGTGCCGGGCATCCGCGCCGCGCTGACCCACGACACCTATTCGGCCGACCGCGCCGCCAAGTCGAACAATGCGCAGATCATCACCATGGGCGCGCGCGTCATCGGTCCGGAACTGGCCAAGGCCATCGCCGACACCTGGCTTGCCGCCACCTTCGACCCGAACGGCCCCTCGGCCGGCAATGTCGCGGCGATCGACAGGCTTGATGGGAAGAAGCCCGCGCAGGCGTAGAGCCGTTCCAGCAGCAAAGCTGCGCGAATTGAAAGGGCCGCCCGGCGTTTGCCGTGGCGGCCCTTTCACTTGTCGATGGTGGCGCGACGTCTGATACCAGAGGCCTTGAGCTTTGACCGTCGATGGTGCGGACAGGGTCAGGCATGGATTCTCGGGTCGCGCCCTTCGCTCCGCTCGGGCCTGCCCGAGAATGACGAACGCAACGGCGCGGGATCGCAGATCTCGGACGTTTGCGGCTTGCGGCAGCCCATCTCAATTCGTCATCCAGAGGCAAGCATGCGCGAAGCGGGTGCGCGGCCCGGGGATCCACGCCGGAACCTCCCCGCGCCAACAACGGTCAATCATCCAGTGTCTGATCCAAAAGGCGCCATGCCGCGCTGCAAATGGCAATTTCTGCGCTTCCGGTGCTCACGTACCCGAATGTACGCTGCGCTCCGGTTCTCGAAATCACCATTTCCGCCACGGCCTGTCGCCTTTTGATTCAGACACTCAGGCCGTTGGTAGGAAAAGATCAGAACACGCCGCCGATGCCGATGCCTGCGCCGATGTCCGGCGGCGGCGCCGCCGGCTTGGCCCGTCCGGCCGATTTCCCGCCGCTCTTCGTCGATGTCTTTCCCGTCGACTTCGTCGCGCGCCCCTTCGACTTGCCGTCGCCGGACGACATGGTCGCGGTCTTCACCGGCTTGACGGCCACCGGTTCCTTGCAGATGCGGCCCGAGCGCAGGAACAGGTCGCCCAGCGTCTCGACGTCCGGTTCGAGCGAATCCTGCTGCTGCTTGGTGCGGCGCAGATACTCGCCGAGCGCCCTCCGCGACCCGGCACCCCACACCCCGTCGATCGAGCTGCGATAGCAGCCGACCCGGGCGAGCTCGGTCTGGAGCCTGTGGTTGAGGTCGAAGGCCGGCGTGCCCTGCGTTTCCTCGCTCTTTCCGAGCACCAGCAGCGACTGGATGTCCGAGGCGACCGCCTTGCGCGAGCCCGAAAGGTCGCCCTGGCTCAGGCTGGCGACCTGCTGGCCGGCGGCGCCCGCAGCCTTGCCCTGCACTTCCACCGAGCGCGACAGCTCCGGGAGCTGCCGTCCGAGCAGCAGCACGGTGCTCTGCAGGTCGTTGTCGGCCGAGGCGAGCTGGACGAGCAGCTTGTCCTTCATGGCCGGAACCTCGAGGATACGGTTCAGCGTGGCGCTGAGCTCCTGGGAATCGAGAACCTGCTGCTCGGTGAAATAGAACTGCTCGCGCAGGTTCGACTGGTCCCAGGGAACCTGGCGTCCGAGCGTCAGCTTCTCCGTCTCGTTGCGCACCCGGATCATCATGTCGGAGATGCTGAGGCCGGGGATCTCGACGTTTTCCAGCAGGGCCTGGGTGAACGGGCTGTTGGTGCCTGCGCCGTCGACGGTGACGTAGCCGGGCTTGGTCGAGAAGGCGATGAAGGCATTTTCGCCGACCTCGACCTGCGCCAGGCCGTTGCCGGTCGTGGCGCCTGCGCCCAGCGGATTGTTGCGGCAGGCGTCGAGGAAGATGAAGGTCTGCCGGTCGCGGCTGGCGAAGCGCGCGATGACGTCGTTCAGCCGGGTCGCCCGCTCCGTCAGCTTCTCGACATTCTCGGGATCGAGCGAATCGACCGGCAGCAGGAAATTCTCGCCGTTGAACTGCACGCCGTGGCCGGCATAGAAGATCAGCACGGCGCTGTACTGGCTGAGCCTCGGCTCGTAGCGCGCCAACAGGTCCGCCGTCTGCGCCGCCGTCAGGTCGATGCCTGTGGCGACCTCGAAATTCAGCCGGCGCAGCGTGTCGGAGAGCTTCTGCGCGTCGTTTCCGGCATTCGGCAGTTTCTCGTACCGGGCGCTTCGATAGTCGGAATTGCCGATGACGATCGCCAGCCGGCCTTTCTCGACCTCCGCCTTGGGATTTTCGGTGGCGGCCACCGCCGTGCCTGCCATGGCCACCGAAAGCAACCACGAGAGGATGATGAGGACGCGCATCGAAAGGGTCATCTTCTGCCACTGCCCTGATCGTCGCCGCGCGGGGTCACGGCGCACAAGTCTGCCGCGCAACAACGCCAGCAGAACGGGGCCATTTTATGATGCGCCCCAAGAATATCAACAGGGTGCCGGAAGCGAGCCGCGCCGGAGCGCCCGCTGTGCTTGCACGCGGCGCTGAAAGCCCGTGCGAGCCATTGGCCGAAATCGGGCCGGCAACGGTGCATTAACCATGACGCCCTAACCATCTGGCAATTGTTGCAATAGAATCACACGACTGGTGCAACGATGGGACTTCTGCCCCGAAGCGTTGTGAAGGCCTTGATCTTCGCATAGCATTTTGTCCGTGACCGCAGAATCGGACACCCGCGTGAGGGCGCTGAGGCGAATGAAATGCAGCCGCGACAGCCGGGCATGTGTCGCGAGGGGCGAGGGGCGTCAATGAAGATCGGTTTGCGCGCAGCACGATGGGTAGGCGCTTCTACCTTGGCCTTGGCTGCGGCTGGAGTCGTCGGGACGGGATATGTCACGCCGGCGAACGCCTGCACCGCCTCGCGGACCTTGGTCGGCGGCGTACCCGTCAGCGTGCGGGTCGATTGCGTGGCCGGCGACCAGGCCGACAACTTCCTGACGAGCTACGACACCGGGTCGGACAGCTACGACGGAGCCGGGGCGGATGTCCTCAACCTGGTCGGCGGGCAGGTCGGCGACGGCTTCGGCGCGCCGCCGCCGACCTTCGATGGTCCCACGGGTCCGTTCCTCGACGAGAGCGATTTCGTGATCGAGACGCTCGGCGGCGACGACAGCGTCACCCTTGGTTCCTCGGCCGCCAGCCCGGGCGGCGCGACGCTGACGGGCGGCATCATGATGGGCGGCGGCAACGATGTCTTCGTGATGTCTGCCGGGTCGATCGCCGGTTCGGTGCTCGGCGACGATGCCCTGACCGAGGGCGACGACCAGTTCACCGTCTCGGGCGGCAGCATTGCCGGCTCGATCTTCGCGGGCGGCGGCAACGACAACGTCTCGATCACCGGCGGCTCGATCGGGGTGGCGGCCGGCGGACCCGATTCTGTCGGCCTCGAGAGCGGCGACGACGTCTTCACGATGAGCGGCGGCACCCTCGCCGGCTCGGTCAGCGGCGGCTCGGGCGACGACCAGATCACCATCACCGGCGGCTCGATCGGCGGCTTCGTCGCCGGAAACGACGGCGTGGACGTCGTGACGGTGCGCGGCGGCACCATTGCCGGCGGCATCTCCGCCGAGACGGTCAATCTTCTCGGCGGTTCGATCGGCGGCGACATCACCGGCATTTCCGGCGATACGCTGACCATCAATGCGACCAGCCTGACGCTGCGCAACGGCGTCCTGTTCCAGGGGACGAACGCGGTCGGCTCGAACACCGCGACCAACCTGGCCGGCGGCGGCAGCCAGAACTTCTCGGGCTTCTCGGCCTTCACCATGCAGAACGGCGCGTCGATGCGCTTCTCCGGCGGAGCCCAGGAAATCGCCGGCCTGCTCGTCGACAGCGGCTCGACCCTGTTTTCGACCGGAGCCGGCAGCCTGACGCGTCCCGGCGGCGGGCTGGGCAATCTCACCGTGACCAACGCCACGCTCAACATGGTCAACGGCGCCACCGGCGACGTCTTCAATGTCGGCAATCTTGCGTTGAACGGCGCCACTCTGGCGCTCGACGTCAACGGGGCGACGGGTCTGGCGGACCTGATCAGCACGGCGGGCGCCCTGACGGCGACCGGCGCCAACACCGTCTTCGTCAATCTGATCGGCCCGCTGCAACTGAGCAGCCCCAGCGTTGTTGCCATCGCGCCGGTGGCCGGCGAGGCCGCGCCGGCGAACGGCATCGCCTCGCCGCTGTTCACCGTGGCCGGCATCCCGGCCACGCCCGGCGCGCTGTTCACCTATACGGCCATCAACGGTCCGAGCGGCGGTCTCTACCTGCTGGCGGTTCCCACCGAGGTGGCGGCGCCGACGGCGACCCGCACGGCGCTCGATGCCAGTCCCATCGATAATGTGACGGGCGTGGTCTACGACATCCTGAACGATTCGATCCTCTCCAATTTCGGCCTCCTGCCCAGCGCGGCGCGGCCGGACGCGGCGCCGAACTTCGGCATCTACGCCTCGGGCCAGTATGCCCGGGTGGACCATGACGGGTTCCAGGTCTCCAGCCCGCTCGTCTCCGGGCTCGGCCCGTCCTTCACGGCCGACGACTTCTCGATCGCCGCCAGCGTCGAATTCAACGCCGCCAAATATTTCGGCTTCGACCAGACCTACGGTCTCGACCTCGGCATGTTCGGCGGCTACGCGAGCACCGACGTGTCGATGGATCCGACCGCGCTGTTCCCCGACATCGGCGACGGCGAGAACCGCAGCGGCATGGTCGGCGGCTATGGCCTGTTCCGCAGCGGCACGACCTATGGCCTGGTGTCGGCGACCGGCTTCTTCGGCAACACCGACATCAACAATGCCGTGCTGGCGTCGACCGGCACCTACGACACGGCGGGCGTCGCGGTGACCGGCACGGCCGGCCACGTCTTCGCGCTCGGCGACACCTGGCGGTTCGACCTGCGCGGCGGCGTGCTCGGCGTCTATTTCGAGGGCGATGCCTTCACCGACAGCATGGGCAACAATTTCGGCAAGTCGCGGATCTCCTTCGGCGCCGTCAAGTTCGAGCCGGGCGTGTTCGCCACCTACCAGCTCGAAGGCGGCAAGATCTTCAGCCCCTATCTGCGCAGCGAGTTCCAGCAGCGCTTCAGCTACAAGAACACCAGCAGCGTCGAGGGCACCGAGTTCAACTTCGACGACGCTGATTTTTCGGCCAGCGTCAGCGCCGGTGCGAACTACAAGTTCACCGAGGTGTGGACGGCCAGCGCCGAAGTCCGCGGCAAGTTTTCGGCCGACAGCCAGACGCTGGCCGGCAAGGTGGGACTGAAAGCCCGGTTCTGAGCATGGCGGCCACCCGTTTGGCTCCGGCGACGCGGCGGCGGTACATATCGGCGCTGGTGCTCTTTGTTTGCGCCGCGACCTTAGGGCCGGTCGCATCGATCCGCGCCGAGGATGCCGCGAAGCCGGGTCCGGCGGCGGCCGGCTGGACGGTGAACTGCGCCGGCGCCGCCGGCCAGGCGGAGCTCGTCTGCACGCTGGTCCAGACGCTCGTCGTCAAGGAGAACGGACAGCGCGTGCTGACGGCGGTGCTCGCCAGGCGCGACGGCGGGCTGGTTCTCAGCCTCGGTCTTCCGCATGGCCTCGATCTCGTAAAGGGCGTCGATCTGTCCGTCGACGAAGGCGAGCGCACCGGCTATCCGATCGTCACCGCCGACCAGAAGGGCAGCTATGCGATGATCGCGGTCGGCGACGCGCTGCTCGGCGCCATGAAGCAGGGCAAGCTGCTCAACGTCGCCGTGTCGGCCTATGGCGGCGAGGAGATCATACTGCGCCTGTCGCTGTCGGGACTGACCGCTGGTCTGGCAAAGCTTTGAGACGACAGTAGCAGAACGCCTGCCTTGCTTCAGGAAACGTCTTCCCGATGGTAAAGTCGGGAAGGAACCGCAGTTTCCTTCCACTGCCGATTGCACTACCATTCGCGCCAATCGCAAGATCAGAGCTTTTCTCGACGGCAGGGCCGACGGAGACCGACCGCCAAGATGTCATGGTACAGCAAGGTCGCCTGGTCCGAGGGTCTGTTCCTCCGCCAGCACCATTTCCAGCAGAACGACCGCTATTTCGAACGCCTGCTCGAGAACAGGGTGCGGCTGCTTGGCGCCTATCCCTGGGGATTCGCGCAGGTCGAGATCGACCGCGACCTTTCGCAGCAGAACAAGTTCGCGCTGCGCCGCGCCAGCGGCGTCTTTCAGGACGGCACGCCCTTCGACATGCCTGGCTCCAGCCCGCTTCCGGCACCGATCGACGTGCCGGCCGGCGCCGACAGGCAGACAGTCTGGCTGATCATGCCGGCCGCCGTCGTCAACGGCCGCGAGATCGACATGGCCGAGGGCACGTCGGGCAGCCGCTACGTCCGCGACCTGGAGACGATCGTCGATTCCTCTTCCGGCATGCATGTCGAGCAGGAGATCGAGGTCGCCCACCCGCGCGCCGCCTTCGAGATCCGCAAGACGGCCAAGCCCGGCTTCCACTGCCTGAAGGTGGCCCGCATCCTCGAGGTGCGCGACAAGACGATCGTCTTCGACGAGACCTTCGCGCCGCCGGTGCTGGCCACGCAGGCCCATCCGGTCGTCGCCGGCTGGATCGAGCGCGTCATCGGCTGGATGGACACCCGGCTGGAGACCCTGTCGCGCTACGCCGCCGACCCGAGCTCCGGCGGCGGCCTGCAGACCTTCGACTATTTCACGCTGCAACTGCTCAACCGCGAGATCAACGTGGTCAAGCACATGCGCGCCTCGCAATTCGTCCATCCGGTGGAGTTCTACAAGGAGCTGCTGCGCATCGCCGGCGAACTGTGGACCTTTTCGCCGAAGCGGCTGGCGCCCGAATATGCCGAATACGACCAGGATGCGCTCGACACGACCTTCGAGCCGGTCCTGTCCGACATCCAGCGCCTGCTCAGCCTCGATATCGGCCGCGCCATCCGCCTCAATCTGGTCGAAAAGGCGCCGAATGCTTTCGTGGCGACGGTTCCGGACAGAAACCTGTTTCGCAATGCCACCTTCGTCATCGAGGTGGCGGCGAGCAAGCCGCTGTCCCAGATCCAGCAGCAGTTCCCGGCGCTCTGCAAGGTGGGCCCGAACACCAAGATGAACGAGATCGTCCAGACGCATCTCCCAGGCATCGAGCTGGTGCATATGCCGACGCCGCCGCGGCAGATCCGGGCCATCTCCGACCACGTCTATTTCTATCTCGACAAGGCCTCGGCGCTGTGGCCCGAATTCAGCGTGGCGAGCGGCATGGGTCTTCATTTCGCCGGCGACTGGCCGGGGCTGGTGCTCGACCTGTGGGCCATCGTGGAAGACCGCAGATGAGCAGCAAGGACGATCCCTTCGGATCGGGCGGCAAGACGGTCATCCGGCCGAATCCCGCCGGTCGTCCGCGGGGAGAGCCGTTGCGGCCGATGCCCGG
>JAHBYY010000123.1 GCA_019635715.1 Rhizobiaceae bacterium
TCGCTCCACCCTGACGCTTTTCCAAATTGTCTCTGAGCCCTTCCGCAACCGGGCCGCGCAAACGCGGCCTTCAGCCCGGCTTCAACTGCGAGCCGGGCACCGCATAGGTGCGCGCCTCGCCGAGCATGTGGGCGGTCAGGCTGTCGCGGCGGAACAGGCCGGAAAATGCCGCGTCGAGCACGTTGAGCGAACCGGTGAAGGCGCCGAACGCCGGCATGACCAGCCGCAGCCCGTCAGTGGCGAAGCAGCGGCGGCGCAGCGAGCGTCCGCGCTGGACGATCCGCGCGCCGGGATGCAGGTGGCCGGCGATCTCGCCGAGGACCGGCGCCGCCGACGGCTCGTGGCGCAGCACCAGCGACGACACCGCGATTTCCCGGACGCTCTCGCCGCCGAGCCCGCGCGGCGCGTCCGGATCGTGGTTGCCGCAGACCCAGAACCAGTCGCGGCCCGACATCATCGAGGCCAGCGCCTCGCGGAACATCGACGGCATGCGATCGGCGGCGCCGCCGTCGTGAAAGCTGTCGCCCAGGCTGACGACGACGCGGGGCGCATGGCGCGCGATCGCGGCGCCCAGCCTGGCGATGGTCGCGGCGGTGTCGTAGGGCGGCAGCAGCACGCCGCGGCGGGCCAGCGACGAGCCCTTCTCCAGATGAAGGTCGGAGGCCACCAGCAGGCCGAGCCCGGGAAAATAAAGTGCGCCGCTGTGGTCGCAGACGGCGGGCTCGCCGGCCACTTCCAGTCCGGCCCGGCCGCGATGGCCCATCCCGGCGCGTGCCGCCACGTTCATGTCGTGCCAAATGCCTCTTCGACCAGCGACGCTTCCTCGAGCAGCGTCTCGTTCGCCTCGCCGGCGACGCGCTCCTTGCCGATCTCCAGCATGATCGGCACGGCGAGCGGCGAGATGCGATCGAGGTGCTTATGCATGATTCGACCGCGGATGCGCGAGAGCATCTCGGCCAGCCTGCTGACATCGAGCAGGCCGGCGGCCGCGTCGGCCCGCGTCGCCTGGAGCAGTATGTGCTCCGGTTCGTGGCTGCGCAGCACGTCGTAGATCAGGTCGGCCGAGACCGTCACCTGGCGGCCGCTCTTCTCCTGCCCCGGATGGCGCTTCTCGATCAGGCCGGAGATCAGGGCGCAGTTGCGGAAAGTCCGCTTCAACAGATAGCTGTCGGCCAGCCAGGCTTCGAGATCGTCGCCCAGCATGTCCTCGTCGAACAGGTGCGACAGCGACAGCTTGCCGCCGGCGATCAGCGCCCCCATGTCGTCAAGCCCCCAGATCGCGATGGCGTAGTCGGTGGCGACGAAGCCCAGCGGGCGGGCGCCGGCGCGGTCGAGGCGGCGCGTCAGCAGCATGCCCAGCGTCTGATGCGCCAGCCGGCCCTCGAAGGCATAGGCGACCATGTAGTGGCGGTTGCCGCGCGGAAAGGTCTCCACCAGCAGATCGTCGGGATGCGGCAGCAGCGATTTCTCCGCCTGGACGCGCAGCCAGTCCGACACCTGGTCCGGAAGCGCCGGCCAGCGCGACGGATCGGCCAGCATCGCCCTCACCTCCCCGGCCAGATAGGTCGAGAGCGGAAACTTGCCGCCGGCATAGACGGGGATGCGCGGGTCGTTGCCGACGGCGTTCGAGACATAGGCCTCGGTCTCGCGGATGCCCTCCAGCCGCAGCACCTTGCCGGCGAACAGGAAGGTGTCGCCCGGCGCGATCGACTCCAGGAAGCCCTCCTCGATCTTGCCGAGCACCGGCCCGCCGCGGCCCGCCGCGCCCTTGCCGGCGCGTGCATAGCGCAGCGTCAGATAGGGTGCCTCGACGATGGTGCCGACGTTCAGCCTGTACTGCTGCGCGATGCGCGGATGCGAGACGCGCCAGCGTCCCTCCTTGGTCTGACGGATCTTGGCGTAGCGCTCGTAGGTGCGCAGCGCGTAGCCACCGGTCGCGACGAAATCGACGACGCGGTCGAACGTCTCGCGCGGCAGCGCCGCGTAGGGCGCGGCGGAGCGCACCTCGTCATAGAGTTCGGCCGCGTCGAAGGCGGCGGCGCAGGCGCTGCCCAGCACATGCTGGGCGAGCACATCGAGGGCTCCCGCCACCAGCGGCGGCGTGTCCTGCGCGCCGAGATAGTTGGCCTCCAGGGCGGCGCGGCATTCCAGCACCTCGAAGCGGTTCGCCGGCACCAGGATGGCGCGGCTCGGCTCATCGAGGCGATGGTTGGCGCGGCCGATGCGCTGCGCCAGCCGGCTGGCCCCCTTCGGCGCGCCGACATGGATGACCAGATCGACATCGCCCCAGTCGATGCCGAGGTCGAGGGTGGAAGTGGCGACGATGGCACGCAGGCTGCCGGTCTCCATCGCCTTCTCCACCTTGCGCCGCTGGCTGACGTCGAGCGAGCCGTGGTGCAGCGCGATCGGCAGCGTGTCCTCGTTGACCCGCCACAGTTCCTGGAACAGCATCTCCGCCTGGCTGCGCGTGTTGACGAAGAGCAGCGTCGTGCCATGCCGCCTGATCGCCTCATAGATGTCGGGGATGGCATAGCGCGACGAGTGCCCGGCCCACGGCACCCGCTCGTGCGAGTCGAGGATGGTGATCTCCGGCCTGGCGCCGCCCTTGACGGTGATCAGGTCGGACATGGGACTTTGGTGTTCACCCCCCTCTGGCCTGCCGGCCATCTCCCCCTCAAGGGGGGAGATCGGCCAATTGCTGACGCCGGAGCTGCCGATCTCCCCCCTTGAGGGGGAGATGGCCGGCAGGCCAGAGGGGGGTGACTGTGCAAGAGCGCCCTGCCCCACCAGCCATCGCCTCAGCTCGTCCGGCTCGGACACGGTGGCGGAGAGTCCGATCGTCTGCAGACCGGGCACGAAGCTCCGCAAGCGCGCCAGCCCGAGCGAAAGCAGGTGCCCCCGCTTCGACGTCACCAGCGAGTGCAGCTCGTCGAGCACCACGTAGCGCAGGTCGGAGAAGAACCGCTGCGCATCCGTCGTCGAGATCAGCAGGGCCAATTGTTCGGGCGTGGTCAGCAGGATGTCGGGCGGATTGGTCTTCTGGCGTACCCGCTTGTGGGTCGGCGTGTCGCCGGTGCGGGTCTCGATGGCGATCGGCAGGCCCATCTCGGCGACCGGCTTGCCGAGATTGCGCTCGATGTCGACGGCCAGTGCCTTCAACGGCGAAATGTAGAGCGTGTGGACGCCGCGATGCGGCTCGCCGGGCTTGCGCCTCGCCCGTCCCGCGAGGTCGACGAGCGACGGCAGGAAGCCGGCCAGCGTCTTGCCGGCACCGGTCGGCGCGATCAGCAGCACCGAGCGTCCGGCCCGCGCCCGGGCGAGCAGATCGATCTGGTGCGGCCGCGGCGCCCAGCCGCGCGCCGAAAACCACGCGGCGAAGGGCGCAGGCAACAGGGCCGGACCGTCATCCGGCGGCGTTTTGGTGGCGATGGTCAAGCCGACAGAACTAAAGCAGAACATGCGCTCCGCCAAGACCGTTCCGTTCACGGCGCGTGGCTCGTTCAGTCGCGCCGGGCGACCACGATCAGCCCGGCCACCGGCTCGCCGCGATCCTGGCGGATCGTCGCTTCCTCCAGCGACACAAGCGCAAAGGCCGTGTCGCCGAGCAGACGCTCGACATAGCCGCGCGAATGGGCGTAGCGGCGCGACGCCTGCAGCGCGAAATCGGCGGATCCGGCCGCGCCTTCGACCGAGAAGGCGAACAGTCCGCCCGACTCCAGCAGGCGCGCCGCCGTGGCGACCACCCGATCGAGAGCGCCGACATACATGAAGACGTCGGCGGCGGTGACCAGATCGGCGGGCGCCGCTTCGCGCCTGAATTCCTGAAGGTCGGCCTGCTCCAGCAGGTCGTAGATGCCCTTCGCCCGCGCCTTGCGCAGCATCTCTGCCGACAGATCGTAGCCTTCGAGCCTGTCGACGAGCGGCCGCAGCCGCTCGCCCATCAGCCCGGTGCCGCAGCCGAGATCGAGCGCCAGCCGGAACCGCCGGCCAGACGCGGCACGAACGATCGCCTCTTCGAGAAGCCGCGGCACGCGATAGCCGAGCGCGCCTACCAGCTTCTCGTCGAAGGTGGGCGCGTATTCGTCGAACAGCGCCTCCACGAAGGGCGAGGGCGGCGCGTTCGGCACGGCTTCGGCGCCGATCAGGTGCAGCTTGAGGCCTGCGCCGGGCCGATCGTCCGGTTCGAGCCGGAGCACCGTTCGCCATGCCCGCTCGGCGCCCGGCAGATCGCCGGCCGCCTCCAGATAGTCTCCGAGGCGGAACCAGCCCAACGCCCAGCCCGGCGCCAGTTCGAGGGCGCCGAGCATCAGCTCGGCCGCCGCGGCGGACTCGCCATCGGCGAACAGCATCTCCGCATAGTCGTATCTGCGGTCGGCGATCAGGTCGCCGGAGGATCGGGGCAGCGGCTTCACTTGGGCTCCTTGCGTGCTGCTGCCTTCCCAGAGTCAGGAGCCGGCCGCAAGAGGCTTTGCGCAGCACGACAAGCGCCTATGTTGGAAGCCATGCGCGCCCGCGATCTGCTCCATCCCCGCCCCGAAGGCCTCTATTGCCCGCCCGGCGATTTCTTCATCGACCCGGTGCGCCCGGTGGACCGGGCGCTGATCACCCACGGCCATTCCGACCATGCGCGCGCCGGCCACCGCTCCGTTCTCGCGACGCGCCAAACGCTCGACATCATGGCCCTGCGCTACGGGGATGGTTTCGCCGCAACGACGCAGGCCGCCCTGCCCGGCGAAAGGCTCGATCTCGGCGGCGTTTCCGTCACCTTCCGGCCGGCCGGCCATGTGCTCGGCTCCGCGCAGATCGCCGTCGAGCATGGCGGCATGCGCATCGTGGCATCCGGCGACTACAAGCGCCGGGCCGACGCCACCTGCGCGCCGTTCGAGCCGATCGCCTGCGACGTCTTCATCACCGAGGCGACCTTCGCGCTGCCGGTGTTCCGCCACCCGGACGACCGCGGTGAGATCGCCGTGCTGCTCAGATCGGCGGGCCAGTTCCCCGAGCGCGCGCATCTCGTCGGCGCCTACGCGCTCGGCAAGGCGCAGCGCGTCATGTCGCTGCTGCGGCAGGCCGGCTACGACCGGCCGATCTACATCCATGGGGCGCTGCAGAAACTCAGCGCCTACTATCAGTTGCAGGGAATTGACCTCGGCGCGTTGCTCCCGGCGACGCTGGAGCCGGGCGGCAAGCGCGATTTCGCCGGCGCGATCGTCGTCGGCCCGCCGTCGGCCTTCGCCGACCGCTGGGCGCGCCGCTTCCCCGATCCCGTCTCCTGCTTCGCCTCGGGCTGGATGCGCATCCGCCAGAGGGCGAAGCAGCGCGGCGTCGAGCTGCCGCTGATCATCTCCGACCATTCCGACTGGGACGAGCTGACGCAGACGATCCGGGAGACCGGCGCATCCGAGGTCTGGGTGACGCATGGCCGCGAGGAGGCGCTGGTGCGCTGGTGCGAGTTGAAGGGGATTTCCGCCCGCCCCTTGCATCTTGTCGGATATGAGGACGAGGGGGATTGAGATGGCCTCTCAAGAACTTTCACCCCCCTCTGGCCTGCCGGTCTTCTCCCCCTCAAGGGGGGAGACCGGCCCTCGTTCCCGCTTTCGCCAATCTTCTATGTTGCAGGTTGGGCGCGGTGCGGCACGCTGCCAGTCTCCACCCTTGAGGGGGAGAAGGCCGGCAGGCCAGAGGGGGGTATCGGCCAATCCCACGCCAGGGACTGTGAACTATCCACAGGCCCTAGCAGTGACAGCACCATGAACCGCTTCGCCGAACTTCTCGACCGCCTGGTGCTGACACCGTCGCGCAACGGCAAGATCAGGCTGCTGCGGGATTATTTCGCTGACACGCCGGACCCCGACCGCGGGCTGGCGCTGGCCGCCATCACCGGCGATCTCGACATCGCCGCCGTCAAGCCCGCCATGCTGCGCGCCCTGGTGATGGAGCGCATGGACGACGTCCTGTTCGGCTATTCCTACGACTATGTCGGCGATCTGGCGGAAACCGTGTCGCTGGTCTGGCCGGAGCCGGCAGCCGACGCCGCCAAGCCATCTCCAACCCTGTCGGAGGTCGTGTCGTCACTCAACGCGGCAGGGCGCGCCAACGGCCCGCGCGTGCTTGCCGCGCTGCTCGACGCGTCCGACATCCCGGCGCGCTACGCCATCATCAAGCTGGTGACCGGCGGCCTGCGCGTCGGCGTTTCCGCCCGCCTCGCCAAGCAGGCGCTGGCCGAGTACGGGAGCAAGGACGTCGCCGAGATCGAGGAGCTGTGGCACGGGCTCGACATCCCCTACTCCGCCCTGTTCGCCTGGCTGGAGGGACGCGCCGGGCGCCCCGAACCCCTCGCCAAGGCGCTGTTCCGCCCCGTGATGCTGTCCCATCCCGTCGAAGACGGCGACCTCGCCCGCATCGAGGCCGGCGACTATGTCGCCGAATGGAAATGGGACGGCATCCGCGTCCAGGCCGTCGCCGAGGGCGGGCTGCGGCGGCTCTATTCGCGCACCGGCGACGACATTTCGGGTGCCTTCCCCGACCTGGCCGAGGCCATGACCTTCACCGGCGCCCTCGACGGCGAGCTGCTGGTCGGCCGCCCGCCGGGCTGGGTCGGCAGCTTCACCGACCTGCAGCAGCGTCTCAACCGCAAGAGCGTGCCGCCGAAGATGCGCCAAAAATATCCGGTCTTCGTGCGCTGCTACGACCTCCTGCAGGACGGCGGCGCGGATTTGCGCCCGCTTCCCTTCCTGGAGCGCAGAATCCGGCTCGAGGCCTTCCTGTCGCAGCTCGATCCGGCCCGCTTCGACCTGTCGCAGATCGTCGGCTTCGACGGCTGGGAAGCGCTCGAGGCGATGCGCAAGGCGCCGCCGCATCCGGTCATCGAAGGCGTGATGATCAAGCAGGCGTCGTCGGCCTACGTCGCCGGCCGGCCGAAAGGCCCGTGGTTCAAGTGGAAGCGGGATCCCTACACGGTCGACGCGGTGCTGATGTATGCGCAGCGCGGCCACGGCAAGCGCTCCTCCTTCTATTCCGACTACACCTTCGGGGTGTGGAGCGGCCCGCCCGAGGCGGAAGAACTCGTGCCGGTCGGCAAGGCCTATTTCGGCTTCACCGACGAGGAGCTGCGGCAGATCGACAAATATGTGCGCGACAACACGATCGAGCGCTTCGGGCCGGTGCGCTCGGTGCGGGCCGACAGGACGTCGGGGCTGGTGCTGGAGGTGGCGTTCGAGGGGCTGAACCACTCGCCGCGCCACCGCTCCGGCATCGCCATGCGCTTTCCCCGCATCTCACGCCTGCGCTGGGACAAGCCGTCGGCCGAAGCCGACAGGCTGGAGACCCTCAAGGCACTGCTCGACACGCAGGCGCATGTCGGCGGGCGCGGTCAGGGCGACAGCGATACCTTGATCTCGTAGATGTCGACGGCCTTGCCGCCGTTGGAGAAGTCGGGATTGATGGCGATGGCGCCGCCCGCTCCCGGCCGGGCCGCCGGCAGCGACAGCTCGAACAGATAGTCGCCCTGGTCGTAGTTCAGCGCATAGCGCTTGCGCCCGCAGTCGCCGAGCTCGCCGAAATTGCAGTCGACCGCCATCTCCGTGCCGGCCTCGTCGGCCGCTCTGGCAACGATGTCGAAGGTCACCTTCCTGCCGGCGATGCGTTCCAGCACGCCCTGCCCGACATCGAAGGACACCGCCTCGCCGGCACCGCCCGAGGTGATGCGCAGGAACGAGCCGCTGTCGTCCTGCATCGCCTCGGCCCTCGTGCCGGTCGGCGCGCTGACCGCCTGCGCGTCGCGCGGCGAGAAGATGGCGATCCAGTCGCGCTGCGAGTCGGGCTCGCTGGAGAGCACCGGCGGCTCCTCGTCTTCCGGGATGTAGCTCTCCTCGCCGGCCGGCGGCGGGTTCGGCACCGAACCGTCGCGCTCCTCGCGCGACAGGAAGAGCCCGGTGCCGGCGGCGAACCATCCGCCGAGCCCGACCGCCGCGACGACGGTCGCGGCGATGAACATCCAGACGAAGGGCCGGCGACGGCGGCGGGGGCGCCGCGGGTCGGGGTCCGGATCGACGCTGCGCGCCGAGATCGGCGCGGACTGCCGCGTCAGGGGGGCGCGCGCCTCGTCGCGCGTGTCGATGCCGCCGAGGCCGGCCCGGTCGGCGGCGAGGCGGGCGACGGACACATCGTGCGAGGCGTCGAGCGCGATGATTTCCGGCGCCGGCCCCGGTTCGAACCGCATCTCGACCGCGCCGGACAGCGGGTCTCCCGCCGGGCCGACGTCGCCGTCCGAAACGGGATCGCCGCGCAGGCCAGGTTCGACCCGCGGGGCGGCGGGGGCGGCCGGACCGACCGCCGGCGCCACGGCGGGAAGATATTCGGTCTCGATCTCGGCGATCTTGTCCTGCAGCACCTTGCGGCGGCGGATGGCGACCTCGACCGTCAGGTTCGGATTGGCCTGTATGGCGCGGTCGAGCGCGGCGAAGGCCTTGCGATAAACGGCCTCGCGGAACGCCCGGTCTTCCGCATCGCCCTTTTCGAAGGCGTTGCGGATCGCTGTCTCGATCGCGTCCAAGCAGTTCTCCCGCGCCGCGGCCCCGATTCGCGATGGTTAGCCATCGGAGGCCGATCAATCAACACGCATGCCCGATGCGCAGGGCCCGCGCCGCCTTCCCGAGGGCAGGCGTGGCATGGCGGCCACGCCTGCGGCGCCGGCGACGGGCTCGGCACAGGGCTGCAAATGCCGCGCACGAGGCTTGAAATCGCGCCGCAATGCGGCTATCAGGCCGCATCGGCTGCATCCGCGCCGATCCGGTCGCCGCTTTAGCTCAGTCGGTAGAGCACATCATTCGTAATGATGGGGTCGCGTGTTCGAGTCACGCAAGCGGCACCACTTCCCAGCC
>JAHBYY010000124.1 GCA_019635715.1 Rhizobiaceae bacterium
GACGAGATGCGCGCCGTCCTGGAGGCGATGCTGCAGCCCGATCCGGCCGACCGTCCCCGCGACATGGCCGAAATCGCCGAATGGGTCCGGCCGCAGCCGCTGGAGCGCGGCCAGGGCGATCTTTCCGCCACCCACGCGCCGCGCGCCATCCTGCCGCCTCATGCCGTCACCCCGCAGCGCGAGCCGGTGCCGTTCGCCAGGCCGCCGGAGCCGACGGGCCCGGCGGTCGAGCCCGCCGTGGCCGCGCCCGGCGCACCGACGGAGATCGGTCGCCGCGAGCCGGCCAGCGAGAGCCCGTTCGGACCCTATACCGGGCCCGCCCATATTGGCGCGCCCGGTCCCAAGCTCGCGGAGCCGGTGCCGGCGCGCCCCGCTCCGAAGAAGGCCTCGTCGGCGCTTCTCCTTCTGCTTGTCGCCGGCGGAGCCGCGGCGGCGGCGGCCGGCGCCTGGTTCGGCGGAATGCTCGATCCCTGGCTGAAAGCGCCGCCGCAGCTCGAGGCGCGCTATGCCGGCTGGCCGAGTCGCGAGCCACGGCCCGACGGCTGGGCGCGCAGGCCCGCGCCCGCCGAGGTCGTCGTGCCGCCGGAGCCTCGGCCGCCGCAGGATGACGGCGCCGACACCGGCGCCGACGCCGTCGACGACGTGGCGGAGCGGGTCCACTGGATCCGCAGCTTCGACGGCGGCCCCTGCTTCTTCGCCACCACCAGTTCGGCCTCCATGCAGGAGGTCGACGTCGAAGGGTTCGGCGAAAGCGTCGACGATTTTCGCAAGCTGCTGTCCGGCTTCACCGAGAAGTTCGGGACGGAGCCGCAGATCACCGCGGGCCTGATCCGGCACACCCAATGTCCCGTGACCGACTTCCTCAACGCGCTCGGCCGGCAGCAGAGCGTGGCGCCCGGCCTCGAACTCCAGCGCTACGAGCTCGGCAATCGCGACCCGATGGCCGGCGAGGTCCAGCTCCTGCCCTCCGGCCAGACCTACCTGTTCCTGGTCGACCACGACGGCATCGTCCACAATCTGGAGACCTTCCTGAAGCGTGACGGCGGCAAGGCGGTATTCAGCATCCCCCTCGGCCTGGCCACGTCGAACGACGACAAGGCGGCGGGCCTGCCGCAGGTCCTGGTGGCACTCGGGACCACGGCGACGATCGAGGCCTTGCGCGACTCCTCCTCCAAGGCGGCAGGCGACGTCCTGCCCAGGCTGATCGAGGAACTGAAGCGCAAGGGAGCCCTCGGAGCCGCCACCGCGAAGTTCCTGCGGGTACGGGGCTGATGCTCCAGAGCAATTCCCGCGAAAACTGAATTGCTCTATTTGACCTGGAACGAGGTGATGCCGTAGGCGATCGACCGATTGCCGATGACGATCTCCGTCGCCAGCCGCGAGAAATACTCCTCCGCCGGCATTCCCGGCCGGCGCGGCACGGTCTCCAGCGGACCGTCGGACGCGATTGCCACGAGCAGTTGCACGGAGGAGACCGGACCGGAGGTCAAGGTCATCGGTGCGCGGAACGAGGTGATCGTCGAGCGCACGTCGAGATTTGCATCCATCAGCTCGGCCTTGCCCTCGTCGTCGACGACGACGAGATAGAGGGTGCTCTTGCGCAGGCCGGAAATCACCCCCGAGAGAACGGCACCGCTTCGGATCATCGACTCGTTGAGGGTGAGGCGGAGCGGAAAGTTCGGATAGGCGGCCAGGCTGCGGGCGAAGGTCAACGCGATGCACTGGTTCGCCGAGACGGGCTTCGTATCTGCCCGCAGGCTCAGCCCGGACTCCTTCTCGTAGTCGGAGCCGAGCCGCGTCACCGACTCCGGCTTGATCGTGAACGCCTCGATGCTCGCCTGCTGCGCGCCCATGCTGGTCGGGATCGCCAGCAGGCACTCCTCGTCCTCGCGTGTCGCGAGGAAATCGCCGATGCGCAGCCGGCCCGGCCGCGCCGCGTCCTTGCTCTCTCCGTCCGGATCGATGGTCGGCTGCAGGATCATCGCGACCCGCTGGTCGCCGGCGGGAGCTTCCGTCGCCGTCACCACCGCGCGTGGCGCCGGCTGCGCCGCAAGCGACGGCGCCTGCGGCTTCACCGGTGCGGCCACCATGGCGGCCGGCGGGGCCTTGCCGCCGGGCGGCGGGGCTGCCGCGACCGCGAGGGGAGCAGCGGCGACGCTTGCCGGACCGGCGACTGCCTGGGCGGCGGGGGACGGCGCCTGCGGCCTCGCCGGAGCCGCCGCGACCGGTCTGGGCGCGGGATTGTCGGCGACGCCGGCTTCCACCTTGCCGGGCGAAACGACGAGGGGAGGAGCGGAAAGGCGCGCCGGATCGGCTGCGGCCGGAGCGATCGCCGGCGCGCTGCGAGAGGGCTGCGGCGATGCGGCCACCGCGGTCTCGGGACGCGCCTGCAGCGCGAGCCCGCTCGCCGTGGCGTCGGGCAGCACGACGTCCGATAGGCCGGGTTCGACCGCGCGGGGCGCCTCCGCGGCAATCGTCGCCGCGATGGTCTGGTCGGCGGCGGGAGCCACCGCCTCGCTGGCGGCGATCAGCGCCGCGACGGCGTCGGGCTCCGCGGCCGCCGCCGCTTCCTCTGCCGCGGCCACGCCCGGCAGGACGGTCTCGGGCGCCTGTGCCGCGACATCGGATGGCGCGGCCGCGGCCGGGGCCAGCGCTTCCACCGGCACCGCGGCGACGGCTTCCCGCGCTGCGGAAGGCTCGATCGCGCTGCTCGCCTGTTGCGCTGGCGCCAGCGCGTCGACGGGGCTCGGATCGAGAAGCTGGCTGGCGGCCTCCCGCGGCACAGCCGGCTCCGGGCGTGCCGGCGGCGTCTCTGTTCGCGCTGCCGGCTGTACAACCGTCGCCTGTGGCACGGCTTCGGGCGTCGGTACGGGAGGCGTGGCCACGGCCGGAGCGACGCGCGCGATGATGCTCGGTGCCTGGCTTTCGGGCGACAAGGCCGCCGCGGCGCCGATGTCGGGCGTCTCGAAGCGGATTTCCGTCGGCTGCGGCTTGCGGACCTCTGGCATGGGCATCGCATAGAGGGTGATGCCGATCGCCCCGTGCAGGCCGATCGACCCCGCCGTCGCGGCCAGCCAGAGGCCGTAGCTGCCGCGACCGCTCATCCGCCGGCTCCCGGACCCTTGGCGGCGCGGCGAACGGTCACAAGCTGGATGGGAAGCCCGTCGGAACGGAGCCGTTCGGCGAGCGTCAGCAGCGTCGATGCCGGGATGCTCGGATCGGCCAGGAGGTTGAGCGCGGCGTCCGGCTTGCCGATGGCGGCCAGCGCCTGCCTGGCGGCGGCTCCGGCCGTCTCGATGGTCACCCGATGCCCGTCCAGCGCCAGCGTGCCGTCCGTCTGCAAGAGCAGCAACGGCCGCGGCAGCCGTTCGAGCGGCAGGTCGCTGGTCACCGGCACGCCGCTCTGCGCCTCGTCGCGGTTGGTCAGGCTGCCCGTCGTCAGGAAGAACAGCAGCAGCAGGAAGACGATGTTGATCATCGTCAGCGTGAAATCGTGCCGGCGCCGCTGCGCGGGTGGCGGCAGGATCGTCATGACGCTCCTGTCCGTCGGTTGATCACGGTCACGTCGGCAAAGGCGGTCGCGCGCGCCGCTTCGAGCACGGTGACCAGGTCCTGCACCGTGGCGGCGGCGGTGGAGCTCACCACCAGCGCGTCGACGCCGCTCGACTTCAGCGCGTCGAACGCCTCGCCAAGCTCGTCCATGGTCACGCGCCTTCCGCCGATCGAGACGGCCCCCGCCAGGATGCGCACCGACACCGGCGGCGCCGGCGGCTGCTCCGCGGGCGGCGGCGCGGTCCCTTCGCTCGCCACCGCACCCAGGGGGATCAGCGAGAACGGCGTGATCTGCGAGGTCACCATGAAGAAGATGACCAGCAGGAAGATCACGTCGATCAGCGAGGTCAGCACGAACGAGGCCCGCCGGCGGCGTGGCGGACGCGGCGGCAGGCTCTGTCCGGCGCTGCCCATCAGCCGCCCAGCGAGGCCGGAACCGAGGCCGGAGGAAGACGAAACTCCGTCGGCCTCTCGAACTCGGCCAACGGCTCGGGCTCCGCCGGCGCGAGCACGCTGAACAGCACTTTGGCGATCGCCGCGTCCATCACAGACCGCTCATGGTCGACGCGGGCCTCGAACCACATCGACAGGAAATAGGTCGGGATGGCGACGATGAGGCCGGCCGCCGTGGTGATCAGCGCCACCCAGATGCCGCCCGCCAGGGCCGACGGGTCGATCGCGCCGCCCTGTGCCGACAATTCGCCGAAGGCGGAGATCATGCCGATGACCGTGCCGAGCAGCCCGAGCATGGGGGCGGCCTGCGCGACGGTCTCGAGAAAGCGCAGATGCCGGTTCAGCTCGTTGATCTGGTGAAGGGCGATATGGCTCGCCACTTCGCGCGCCCGCTCCTTGTCGGCGGGATAGCGCACCAGCGACACCATGGCGCCGGTGATCGCAGCCGAAGTCGGCGAAACGTCGCCGTTGGCGGTGCGCACCGCCTCGTCGAACTCGCCGCGCGACCATTGCGCCAGCGCCCGCTCCGCCCCCGCGCTGCGGCCGACGCCGAGGCGATAGAACTGCAAGGCCTTGAAGATGGCGATGGTTCCGGCGGCGATCGAGATGGCGATCAGCGCCATCAGAACGGGACCGCCCTCCGACGAGAGCTGCTCCTTGAGGAGGGCGATCATGCGCGCTCCTGCGCGGCACCCGCCGCTTCAGCAGCGCGCCTCAAAGGCCGAACTCGATCTTGGTGCGCGTCTTGGTCGCCAGGGCGTCCATGCACATGTCCGATGGCTTGCCGTCGACGGCGCATTCCGAAACATCGTTGACCAGCAGCCGCGAAATCCCGGCGCAGCTCTGCCCGGCCAGGTCGAACTGCACCACCTTGGTCTTGCCGACCGGCAGCCGGCCGAACTGGAAGGTCAGCGACTGCCCGACCTTGCCCGACGCATCGAAGGTGACCACGTCGAAGGCGGTCTTGTCGAGCACGACGCCGGTGCCGTTCACCGCGACGAACACCAGCCGGCAGGCTCCGCCCACATCGGCGGCGTCGTTGAGCTCGATCGAGATCGACTTGTCCTGGGCTCCGGCCGGCAGCGCAAGGCCCAGTGTTGCCAGCGTCGCGGCGAACAATCCTGAAAGTATCCTGCCTGTCATAGCCTTCGACGTGCTCCCCTGTCGGCCGCCTCGCGGCGCTGTGCCCTGCAACCTATCGTCGCCTGCTTCTCCGGCGAAGTCAAAAGGATGACACGCACCACGCTGCACAGCATCGGAGGAGGCTCGACGGCGCTGCCCTGGCGATCTAGACGACGTTCCTTGTCAAAAAAAAGTCGGCCTCGCTGGATATTTGCCGGGTGCTTTGTAAAAATCTTGCCGAAACGCCGGGGGCGAGGGTGCGGGAGGACGCGACGGTCTCACCGATCGACGGGAACGTGCCGCTGGCCGGGTGCTCGCGCGCCGCTCCTCCGTGCCATCCGGGCCGGCGGGCCGCCGGCCGCGCCTGCGAGGCGGCGTCGGTGCCGCTTCGCCGTCACCTTGCCGCCGCCGTCTTCGCCCTGCTCGCCTGGGTTGCTGCCGCCGGTCCGGCCCGCGCCGAATTCACCGTCTGCAACCAGTCGCTCGACGTGGTCAACCTCGCGGTCGGCCAGGAGGTCAGCGATCCCGCCGAACCGTTCTGGCAGACCGAGGGCTGGTGGACGGTCGGCGCCAACCGGTGTGTCAAGGTGATCCGCGACGAACTGGTGAACCGCTTCATCTATGTCTACGCGACCGATGTGTTCGGCCAGCCGCTTCTGCGCGGCACGACGGACATGTGCGTCGGAAACAGGCGCTTCGTCATCCGCGGCAGCGACGAGTGCTGGGTGCGCGGCTACCGCCAGGTGCCGTTCTATGAAGTCGATACGCTGAAGACCGAACGCTGGACGCTGTTCCTCGGCAGCGGCGGCCTCCAATGATGCGGGACGGCGACATGGCGGGCCGGGCGAACGGGCCGCCGCCGGCCGCCGGCCGCTGACCATGCACAGCATCGACGACAGCTTCCGGCAGAAGAAGGCGGCCAGTCTCGACCGCCGCCGCCGCCGCCGGCAGGCCCGCTACCTTGGCGCGGCCGGCGCCTTCGTCGTCGCGGCGCTCGCCATCGGCTTCTATGTGACCGCCGACCAATGGTCGATCATCGACGTCGACGAGAACCTGGTCGAGGTCGACGATCCGTCGGTGGATACCGACGTTCCGGTCTACGTCCCGGCCATCATCGACCTGGCGGGCGACCCGATGACCATCAGCATCGGCGCCGGGTCGGGCCAGGCGCTGCATGTGCGCGAGGTGCCGCGCCCCGGCGCATTGGTCGACCCGCGCATCTCGCCGCGCATCGCGATCCTCTCCGATGTGATGCTGAGTTCGAGCGAGCGGCTGATGACGACGATCCCGTCCAGCCCCGAAGACTTTGCCTTCTTCCAGGCGCAGCGGACGGCCTCGCCACCCGTGCCGCCTGCCAATGCGCCGGTCGATGGCGAGGGCTCGCACCCTGACGCGCCGGACCCGGTAGATACCGCGGACTTCTCCGATCCGGGGGCGGGATGGGGCGAGACGCTCGACGAAGGCACCGCGCCGCTGCCGGAGTTCCAGAAGACCAGGATCGAGAACAACACGTCGGTGGCCATCGTCATTCCCGAGCGGGAGCGTGTCGCCGCGGACGAGGATTTCGTCGACAAGGTGCTCGGCCCGCGCACGCTGGAGAGCCTGGCCGTCGAGCACGGCTTCCCGGCCGAGGAAGGCAGGCGCGCCGGCGAGGCGCTGAAGGCGCTGTTCGGCAAGGAGACGCTCGACGTCGGCTATGTCGTGGCGATGCGCGGCTCCCGCATCGCCGCGCGTGCCGGCGCGCCCACCCGCGACCGGAAGGCGGTGCCGAAACTCACGCAGGTGTCGATCTACGCCGACGCCACCTATGTCGGCACGCTCGCGCTGGACGGTTCCGGCAGCTATGTCGCGGGCGTCGATCCCTGGGTCCGCGAGGACCTGCTGCACTATTCCGGGCAGGAGGAAGAGAGCGGACCGAAGCGGCAGTACCGCCTGCTCGACGCGATCTATTCGACCGCCGTGCGCAACAGCGTGCCGACCGGCGTGATCGGCGAGGCGATCATGTTCCTGTCGCGCGGCCAGGACCTGAACGCCTTCGCCACGCAGGGCGACCAGCTTGTCCTGGTCTATTCGGAGACCGGACGCAGCGACGACGGCGCCGGCGGACGCGTCCTCTACGCGGCGGTGCGCGGAGCCCAGAAGAACATCGAGTGCTTCGTCTTCAAGGCCGAGGGGCAGGGTGATTTCGCCTGCGTCACCGAGCAGGACCAGGTCTATTCGCTGACGGTGACAAACGGCATGGTGACGCCGGTCAACGGCGTCATGACCTCGACCTTCGGGCCGCGCCTGCACCCGATCCTCAAGACGGTGCGTGTCCACAAGGGGGTCGACTGGGCCGCCCCGACCGGCACGCCGATCATGGCGGCGTTCGACGGGACGATCGCCTTCCACGGCGACGGACAGGGCTACGGCAACGTCGTCCGCATCTCCCATCCGGGCGGGCGCGAGACCCGCTATGCGCACATGTCGCGCTTCGCGGCCGGGCTGACCGACGGGCAGGCGGTCAAGGCCGGCGACGTCATCGGCTATATCGGCACGACCGGTCTCTCGACCGGCCCGCATCTGCATTTCGAGCTCTACCAGAACGGCCAGGCGATCAACCCGCTCGAATCGCCGGTGGTCGCCGCGGTCGAGGCCGGCAGCGGTGACGAGGCGGTCGAGACGCTGGTCGACCGCATCATCCATGTCGAAAGCGGCGGCAGCGCCACCGCCAAGAACCCGCTGTCCTCGGCGACCGGGCTGGGGCAGTTCATCGACGGCACGTGGCTGCGCATGATCGCGACCTACCGTCCCGACCTCGCCCGCACGCTCGAACGCGGCGAGATCCTGAAACTGCGCTTCGATCCGACCATTTCGCGCGAGATGGTGCGGCGCCTCGCGCAGGAGGGCGAAGCCTATCTCAGGGCGCGCGGCCACCAGATCACCGCCGGCCGGCTCTACCTCTGCCACTTCCTCGGCATGGAGGGCGCCGCGACGGTGCTTGCCTCCAACGACGGCGCCGCGCTGCTGCCGGTGCTGGGCCAGGGCGTGATGACGGCGAACCCGTTCCTGAACGGCAAGACCGTCGCCGATCTCAAGGATTGGGCGGAACGCAAGATGCGGGGCAGGGGGGCACGCAGCGTCGCCCCGGCCCCGCCGAAGGTCGAGACCACGCAGGTGGCGCGCGCCTCGCCGGAGTTCGTGGCGTTCAAGACGGCGATCCTGGCGATGCTGGATCCGGCGGCGGTTGCCGTTCCGGCGGCGGCGCCGGCCGCCGCGACAGATCCCGCCGAAACAGCACCGCCGCCGGAAAAGGCGAGCCCACCTGCCGCCGGCGGCGACGGCTCGGGCGACGAATAGCCCTATACCAACGGCCTGAATGATTGACCGTTGTTGGCGCGGGGAGGTTGCGGCATGGATCCTCGGGTCGCGCAGCCGCTTCGCGTGTGCTTGCCCGTGGATGACGAATTGAGATGGGCTGCCGCAAACCGCAAACGTCCGCGAGTTGCGGCCAAGCCCCGTTGCGTTCGTCATTCTCGGGCAAGCCCGAGCGGAGCGAAGGGCGCGACCCGAGAATCCATGCCTGACCC
>JAHBYY010000125.1 GCA_019635715.1 Rhizobiaceae bacterium
TGAAGTGCTGTAAGGAGCCGGAACAATGCAGAAGATCCGCAAAGGCGACAAGGTCGTCGTGCTTACCGGCAAGGACAAGGGCCGGTCCGGTGAGGTGCTGAGCGTCAGCCCGAAGGAAGATACCGCGATCGTGCGCGGCATCAACATCGTGGTGCGCCACCAGCGTCAGTCGCAGTCCCAGGAAGGCGGGCTGGTCCGCAAGGAAGCCCCGATCCATCTGTCCAACATCGCACTGGCCGACCCCAAGGACGGCAAGCCGACCCGCGTCGGGTTCCAGGTCGGGACCGACGGCAAGAAGGTCCGCGTCGCGAAGCGTTCCGGAGAAGTCATCAATGGCTAAGGCAACGACCGAGGCGAAGAACCAGCCGCGCCTCAAAAAGCTCTACGAGGAGACGATCCGCAAGGCGCTCCAGGAGCAGTTCGGCTATGACAACGAGATGGAGATGCCCCGTCTCGACAAGATCGTGCTCAACATGGGCGTGGGCGAGGCCACCGGCGACTCCAAGAAGCCGTCGGTCGCTGCAGCCGACCTGGCGCTGATCGCTGGCCAGAAGCCGGTCGTCACCCATGCGCGCAAGTCGATCGCCACCTTCAAGGTGCGCGAGAACATGCCCATCGGCGCCAAGGTCACGCTGCGCAAGGAACGCATGTACGAGTTCCTCGACCGCCTCGTGAACATCGCGCTGCCGCGCGTCCGCGACTTCCGCGGCCTGAACCCGAAGAGCTTCGACGGGCGCGGTAATTATGCGATGGGCATCAAGGAGCACATCGTGTTCCCCGAGATCAACTACGACAAGGTCGACCAGATCTGGGGAATGGACATCATCGTTTGTACGACCGCCAAGACGGACGACGAAGCCAGGGCGCTGCTCAAGGGCTTCAACTTCCCCTTCCGGCAGTAACGGCAGCGAGCAGAGGACACATCTGAAATGGCAAAGACCAGCTCAGTCGAGAAGAACGAACGCCGCCGCCGGCTCGTCACCGCGAAGGCCGCCAAGCGCAAGGCGCTGAAGGCGACCATCATGGACAAGTCGCTGCCGATCGAGGAGCGCTTCCGGGCGCAGCTCAAGCTCGCCGCGATGCCGCGCAACTCGGCCAAGATCCGCATCCGCAACCGCTGCGAAGTGACGGGCCGTCCGCGCGCCTATTATCGCAAGCTCAAGATGTCTCGTATCGCCCTTCGCGAACTCGGTTCGCTCGGTGCGGTGCCCGGTCTCGTCAAGTCGAGCTGGTAAGGAGGGCAGACAATGGCACTGAACGATCCCCTCGGCGATATGCTGACCCGCATCCGCAACGCCTACGGCCGCAAGAAGACCAAGGTCTCCACGCCGGCGTCGCGTCTGCGCACCCGCGTCCTGGAAGTCCTGAAGTCGGAAGGCTATATCCGCGATTTCAGCCAGACCGATTTCGAGGACGGCAAGTCGGAAATCGAGATCGAGCTGAAGTACTTCGACAACAATCCGGTGATCCGCGAGATTTCGCGCGTGTCGAAGCCGGGACGTCGGGTCTATGTCTCGGCGAAGTCGATTCCGAGCGTCGCCAACGGCCTCGGTATCGCCATCCTGTCGACGCCGAAGGGCGTGATGGCCGACCACGAAGCCCGCGAGCAGAACGTCGGCGGAGAGATCCTCTGCCAGGTGTTCTGACCAGGCGGCACTGAAACCGGAAGAACGAGGAGACACACATGTCTCGTATTGGCAAGAAACCCGTCAAAGTGCCGGCCGGCGTGACCGCATCGGTCGCCGGACAGACCGTCACCGCCAAGGGTCCGAAGGGCGAGCTGAACTTCGTCGTCAACGACGAGGTTCTGGTCAAACTGGAAGATGGCGACATCAGCGTGTCGCCGCGCGATGAGACCAAGGCGGCCCGCTCGAAATGGGGCATGTCGCGGACGCAGATCGTCAACATTCTCGAGGGCGTGAAGAACGGCTTCGAGCGGAAGCTCGAGATCAACGGCGTCGGCTATCGCGCCGCCATGCAGGGCAAGAACCTGCAACTGGCTCTTGGCTTCAGCCACGATGTCGTCTACGAGGCGCCGCAGGGCATCACCATCGCCGTGCCGAAGCCGACCGAGATCGTCGTGTCGGGCATCGACAAGCAGGCGGTTGGTCAGGTCGCTGCCGAAATCCGCAAGTACCGCGGTCCCGAGCCCTACAAGGGCAAGGGCGTGAAATATGCCGGCGAGCGCATCGTGCGCAAGGAAGGCAAGAAGAAGTAATACACCGACAGGTGTATGGCTGACGTCGAAATGGTCATCGGGACAGTTCGCTGTCCCACTGACCATTTTTCCGTTGTCAGGCACCTGAACTGAAGCCCCGGAGGGCGGTTGCGGTTGGCAAGGCCCGCCGCGAGGTTCGCAAGGACCGGGCCGCCACCGTCTTACAAGGCAAGGAAGAAGGCCATGGCCTCGAAGGAATCCACCCAGAAGCGCGCCCAGCGCATCCGCCGCCAGATCAAGAAGGTCGCCGGCGGCCGTCCGCGGCTCTCGGTGCATCGCACCTCCAAGAACATCTACGTCCAGGTGATCGACGACGTGAAGGGCCACACGCTGGCCGCCGCCTCGACCCTCGACGCGTCGCTCAAGGCCGACCTCAAGACCGGTGCCGATACGGCGGCGGCCGCGGCGGTGGGCAAGCTGATCGCCGAGCGTGCGAGCAAGGCCGGCGTCAAGGAAGTCGTGTTCGATCGCGGCGCCTACATCTACCACGGCCGCGTCAAGGCGCTGGCCGAGGCTGCCCGCGAAGGTGGTCTGAGCTTCTAGTTGAATGGTGAATGGTGAATGGTGAAATGGACGAACGGGTCAGGCGCTGCGGTTTGCGTGTTTTGACCATTCTCCATTTTTCCATTCACCATTCACCGAACTGAGTTTCGCCGTGGACCGGCAAGAGGCCGGCCACAATCAGCAACCCGTGCTTCCGGAAAAAAACAAGGACAGGATATGGCACAGGAACGTAGAGAAGGTCGCGGTCGCGAGCGCGACCGTGAAGAGCGCGACAGCGAGTTCGTGGACAAGCTCGTCCACATCAATCGCGTCGCCAAGGTGGTCAAGGGCGGACGCCGCTTCGGCTTTGCCGCGCTCGTCGTCGTCGGCGACCAGAAGGGCCGCGTCGGCTTCGGCCACGGCAAGGCACGCGAAGTGCCGGAGGCGATCCGCAAGGCGACCGAGTCGGCCAAGCGCGATCTGATCTTCGTGCCGCTGCGCTCGGGCCGCACGCTGCATCACGACGTCGAGGGCCGCTGGGGCGCCGGCAAGGTGCTGCTGCGCGCCGCCAAGCCGGGTACCGGCATCATCGCGGGCGGCCCGATGCGCGCCGTCTTCGAGACGCTCGGCATGCACGACGTCGTCGCCAAGTCGATGGGCTCGTCGAACCCCTACAACATGGTTCGCGCCACCTTCGACGCCCTGAAGAGCCAGCTCCATCCGAAGGATGTGGCCGCTCAGCGCGGCATCAAGTATTCGACCCTGCAGGCACGCCGCGGCAACGCGGTCGCCGCGGACGAATAGGCCGCGGAAAGGATAGGACCATGGCTAAGACCACCAAGACCGTGACGGTCGAGCAGATCGGCAGCCCGATCCGCCGCCCGAAGGAACAGCGTGCGACGCTCGTCGGCCTCGGCCTGAACAAGCTGCACCGCAAGCGGACGCTCGAGGACACGCCGTCGGTACGCGGCATGATCGCCTCCGTGCAGCATCTCGTCCGCGTCGTCGACGACAAGTAAGCGGCACGGCAGGAGAACGACAATGAAACTCAATGACCTGCGTGACAACGAAGGCGCCACCCACTCCAAGAAGCGTCTCGGCCGCGGTATCGGCTCCGGCTCCGGCAAGACCGCCGGCCGCGGCGTGAAGGGCCAGAAGGCGCGCTCCGGCGTCGCCATCAACGGCTTCGAGGGCGGCCAGATGCCGCTCTATCGCCGCCTGCCGAAGCGCGGCTTCAACAACCCGTTCACGAAGAGCTACAATGTCGTGTCGGTCGGCCGTGTCCAGGCCGCCATCGACGCCGGCAAGCTCGACGCTGCACAGGCCGTCACCGCCGAGGCGCTGATCGCGGCCGGCGTGATCCGCCGCGCCAAGGACGGCGTGCGCATCCTCTCGGAAGGCGAGCTGAAGGCCAAGCTCTCGTTCGACGTCGCCGGCGCCTCGAAGGGTGCCGTCGAGAAGATCGAGAAGGCCGGCGGTTCGGTTACCCTTCCGGTGGTCGCCGAGCCCGTCAAGAAGATGGCCCCCAAGGCCAAGTGATATCCGATCCGCGAGCGCCGGCCCTTCTGGCCGTCGCTTGCAACTTCGCGGAACGGAGCCTATCTCGTGGCTTCGTTTTCCCGTGCGGCCGGCCGCGGCCCTCCCAGCCTGACGAAGCGGAGACCTGATCCATGGCATCGGCTGCCGAGCAACTTGCCTCCAATCTGAATTTCGCGGCCTTCGCCAAGGCGGAAGACCTGAAGAAGCGCATCTGGTTCACGCTGGGTGCGCTTCTGGTGTATCGGCTGGGCACCTACATCCCGCTGCCGGGAATCAATCCCGAGGCCTTCGCCCAGGCCTTCAACCAGCAGTCGCGCGGCGTGCTGGGCATGTTCAACATGTTCGCCGGCGGCGCCGTCGAGCGCATGGCGATCTTTGCGCTGGGCATCATGCCCTACATCTCCGCGTCGATCATCATGCAGTTGATGACTTCGGTGGTGCCGTCGCTCGAAGCCCTGAAGAAGGAAGGCGAGCAGGGGCGCAAGATCATCAACCAGTACACGCGCTACGGCACAGTGCTGCTGGCGCTGGTGCAGGCCTACGGCATCGCTGTGGGCCTCGAGGGTGGCAGCGGCATCGTCACCGATCCGGGCTGGTTCTTCCGCGTCTCCTGCGTCATCACGCTGGTCGGCGGCACGATGTTCCTGATGTGGCTGGGCGAGCAGATCACCTCGCGCGGCATCGGCAACGGCATTTCGCTGATCATCTTCGCCGGCATCGTCGCGGGCCTCCCCAACGCCATCGGCGGTACGCTCGAACTGGGCCGCACCGGGGCGCTTTCGACCGGCCTCATCCTGGCGATCATCGTGCTCTGCGTGGTGGTCATCGCGGTGATCGTGTTCTTCGAGCGCGCCCAGCGCCGCCTGCTGATCCAGTATCCGAAGCGCCAGGTCGGCAACCGGATGTTCCAGGGCGATACGTCGCACCTGCCGCTCAAGCTCAACACCTCGGGCGTCATCCCGCCGATCTTCGCGTCGTCGCTGCTCCTGCTGCCGGCAACGCTCGCGGGCTTTTCGAACACGCAGAACCTGCCCGGCTGGGCGAGCACGATCCTGGCGACGCTCGGCCACGGGCAGCCGCTCTACATGGCGCTCTACGCGGCGATGATCGTGTTCTTCGCCTTCTTCTATACGGCGATCGTCTTCAATCCCAAGGACACGGCCGATCAGTTGAAGAAGCACTCCGGCTTCATTCCGGGCTACCGCCCGGGCGAACGCACCGCGGAGTATATCGACTATGTGCTGACGCGCATCACGGTGGTCGGTGCCATTTATCTCGTCGTCATCTGCCTGATGCCGGAGTTCCTGATTTCGGCGACCGGCGTTCCCTTCTATCTCGGCGGCACCTCGCTGCTGATCGTGGTCAGCGTGACGCTCGATACGGTCGCGCAGATCCAGGGACACCTGATCGCCCATCAGTACGAAGGCCTGATCAAGAAATCGAAGCTCCGTGGGGGAAAGAGGGGTAGATGAGGCTCATACTGCTTGGCCCGCCGGGGGCGGGGAAGGGGACTCAAGCACAGCGCCTGGTCGAGAAGCACGGCATCCCGCAGCTCTCCACGGGAGACATGCTGCGCGCGGCGGTCGCCGCGCAGACGCCGGTCGGCGTGAAGGCCAAGGCGGTGATGGATGCGGGCGAGCTCGTGTCGGATGCCATCGTCAACGCCATCGTCGCGGAGCGCATCGATCAGCCGGATTGCGCCAACGGGTTCATCCTGGACGGCTACCCGCGGACGCTTCCCCAGGCTGATGCGGTTGGCGCCATGCTCGACGAGCGGGGCCTCAGCCTGAATACGGTGATCGAGCTGGTGGTCGACGACAAGGCGCTGGTCGGCCGCATCCTGAAGCGCGCCGAGCAGGCCAAGGCCGCCGGGCAGGCGGTGCGCAAGGACGACAACGCCGAGGTTTTCGACGAGCGGCTGCGCGAGTACTACAAGAAGACGGCGCCGCTGATCGGCTACTACTATGCCAAGGGTCTGCTGCAGACCGTCGACGGTATGGCCGAAATGGACAAGGTGACGGCGTCGATCGCGGCCTTGCTCGCCAAGGCAGGCGCAAAGATGTAAACGATCTCTTGACGCGGCCGGCCATTTGGATTAAGGCCCGCCGTCTCCCGTATAGAAACGAGGCAATTCGGCTCTCGGAAGCCGCTTTTCCCTTTTCGCCCTGGAACACCCGCAAGGGCCGGCCTCCACCGGACGCGGGTCAACGAAACGCCGGTCAGCCGGCCCATATGGAGAACTGAGAATGGCCCGTATAGCCGGCGTCAACATTCCGACCAACAAGCGCGTCGTCATCGCGCTTCAGTACATTCACGGCATCGGCAAGAAATTTGCCCAGGAGATCATCGACAAGGTCGGTATCCCCGCGGACCGCCGCGTCAACCAGTTGACCGACGCCGAAGTTCTCGCCATCCGCGAGACCATCGACCGCGACTATCAGGTCGAGGGCGATCTGCGCCGCGAGACCTCGATGAACATCAAGCGTCTGATGGACCTCGGCTGCTATCGTGGCCTGCGCCATCGCCGTTCGCTGCCGGTCCGCGGCCAGCGCACGCATACCAACGCCCGTACCCGCAAGGGCCCGGCCAAGGCGATCGCCGGCAAGAAGAAGTAAGCACGGCAATCGGCAGTCGGCAGTCGGCAATCGGGTTTTCCGACTGCCGACTGCCGAAGCCCGACTGCCTTTCAAGGTGTAGCCGCTGGCATTACGGCGGCGTAGAGATCGAACGAAAGGACCATCATGGCCAAGGAAGCCGCACGCGTTCGCCGTCGCGAACGCAAGAACATCTCGTCGGGCGTCGCCCACGTGAATTCGACCTTCAACAACACGATGATCACCGTGACCGACGCGCAGGGCAACACCATTGCCTGGTCGTCGGCCGGTGCGCAGGGCTTCAAGGGTTCGCGCAAGTCGACCCCGTTCGCCGCCCAGATGGCTGCCGAGGACGTCGCCAAGAAGGCGCAGGAACACGGCATGCGGACCCTCGAGGTCGAGGTTTGCGGCCCGGGTTCGGGTCGTGAGTCGGCGTTGCGCGCCCTGCAGGCCGGCGGCTTCACCATCACCTCGATCCGCGACGTGACGCCGATCCCGCACAATGGCTGCCGCCCGCGCAAGAAGCGCCGCGTCTAAGCGCCGCTGTTTTTAGCCGCCGCGCGAGCGCTTCAACGGCGCTCGCGCGGCATTTCCAGATCGCCCGTCACGATTGGATAGTGCGGGGTATTGGAAGGACCGAACGATGATCCAGAAAAACTGGCAGGAACTGATCAAGCCCAGCAAGATCGACTTCTCGTCGAAGGGCAAGACGCATACGACGCTCGTCGCCGAGCCGCTTGAGCGCGGCTTCGGCCTGACGCTCGGCAACGCGCTGCGTCGCGTGCTCCTGTCGTCGCTGCGCGGCGCGGCCGTCACCGCCGTGCAGATCGACGGCGTGCTGCATGAGTTCTCCTCGATCTCGGGCGTCCGCGAGGACGTGACCGACATCGTGCTCAACATCAAGGAAATCGCCATCAAGATGGAAGGCGATGGTCCCAAGCGCATGGTCGTGCGCAAGCAGGGGCCCGGCGCCGTGCTGGCCGGCGACATCCAGACCGTCGGCGACGTCGAGATCCTCAATCCTGGCCATGTCATCTGCACGCTCGACGAGGGCGCGGAGATCCGCATGGAGTTCACCGTCGACACCGGCAAGGGCTATGTGCCGGCCGACCGCAACCGCGCCGAGGACGCGCCGATCGGGCTGATCCCGGTCGACAGCCTGTATTCGCCGGTCAAGAAGGTCTCCTACAAGGTCGAGAACACCCGCCACGGCGAGGAGCTCGACAAGGACAAGCTGACCATGTCGATCGAGACCAACGGCTCGATCACCGGCGAGGACGCCGTCGCCTTCGCCGCGCGCATCCTGCAGGACCAGCTCGGCCTGTTCGTCAATTTCGACGAGCCGCAGAAGGAAGTCGCCGCCGAGGCCGTCACCGAGCTCGCCTTCAACCCGGCGCTGCTCAAGAAGGTCGACGAACTCGAACTCTCGGTGCGT
>JAHBYY010000126.1 GCA_019635715.1 Rhizobiaceae bacterium
ACATCGCCTGAGTCCAATTGGACGCGACGCGCTTTAAGCGTCTGAGGTTCCACCAGTATCAGCTTACGGCGGCGCGCCGCCCGCCGGTCAGCTTGGAGGCCAGCACCTTGTCGATACGGCGGCCGTCGAGGTCGACCACCTCGAAGCGCCAGCCCTGGGCATCGACGGTCTCGCCCGTCGCCGGCAGATGGTGCAGATGCGACAGGACGAAGCCGGCGACCGTTTCATAGTCGCGGTTCTCCGGCAGCTCGATGCCGAGATGGTCGCGCATCTCGTCGGCCGGCATGTAGCCGGCAAGCAGCCAGGAGCCGTCCTCGCGCTGCACGGCGGCATCCGGATCCTCTTTCTCGAGATCGGAGCGGAACACGCCGGTGATCGCCTCCAATATGTCGGCGGGCGTCACGATGCCTTCGAAGTGGCCGTATTCGTCATGGACGAGCGCCACCGGGATTTCCGATTCCTTGAGCGTCGCCAGCACGTCGAGCGCATCGGCCTGGTCGTGGACGATCGGCGCCTCGCGGATATGGCGCTTCAGATCGAGCGGAAGGCCGTCGAGCAGGGCGGCGAGGATCTCGCGGGTCTGGATGACGCCGATCATCGAATCGACCGACCCGTCGCCGACCGGCAGTCGCGAATGCTGCGTTTCCATGAGTTCCTTGCGGATCGCCGCTTCGTCCCAGGCGAGATTGAGCCAGTCGACATCGGTGCGCGGCGTCATGACGGCGCGTACCGCGCGGTCGCCGAGCCGCATCACGCCGGCGATCATGCGGCGTTCGTCCGATTCGATCGTCCCGTGATGCTCGGCCTCGGCGACCAGCATCTTGATCTCCTCGTCGGTGACCTTCTCCTCGGACTCGCCCTTCTGCCCGAGAAGCCACAGGAGGGCGCGGCCGGAAATGTCGAGCAGGAAGACCAGCGGCGCGGCGACGAGCGCCAGCAGCTTCATGGCCGGGGCGACGCTCGATGCGACGCCCTCGGGGTTGCGCAGGGCGATCTGCTTGGGAACCAGTTCGCCGACGATCAGCGAGCCATAGGTGATGATGGCGACGACGATGCCGACGCCGAGCGCGTCGGCGACGTTCTGCGAGACGCCGGAACCGGTCAGCACCTGCGACAGGCGCTCGCCGAGCGTGGCGCCGGAGAAGGCGCCGGAGAGGACGCCGACCAGGGTGATGCCGATCTGCACGCTCGACAGGAACCGTCCGGGATTGGCGCCGAGTTCGAGCGCCGCCTTGGCGCCGCGAACGCCCTTGTCGATCATCGCCTTGAGGCGGGCCGGCCGTGACGAGACGACCGCCAGTTCGGACATGGCAAGCAGACCGTTGACGCAGACGAGGACGACGACGATCGCGATTTCGACGTATAGCATGGCTAGGCTCTAGCATTCCCGATGATCGTTCGGAAAGACGGCACGTTCCGCCGCGCCTCACCGTGCGGCGGCGAGCACCGCGAGCTTGATCAGTCCGTCGGTGAAATACGGGTCGCCGCCGCCGTTGCGGCCGGCCGCGGTCGCGCCGATCCCGGGCTCCTCGCTCACCTCGGCGACCAGGCCCGTCGCCTGCAGGTCCGCCATCAGGAGATCGCGCTCGGCGTCGACGTCCGGCCCGATATGATGGGTGATCTGCCCGGTATCATGGCTGAAACCGACGCCGCGGTCGAAGCTGGCGGCGCCCAGCCAGAGCGGCGCTGCGCCGCCTTCTGCCGCTCCCGCCCTCCAGAAGCGGACATGGTGGCGCCGGTCCGGGCTGACGCCGTCGCGCTTCTCGAAGGCGAGATCCTGACGTCGTCCGTCGTAGAGCAGGGTGCTGACCGGCGCTTCGGCATAGGGCCGGTCGAACGCCACGCTCAGGCCGATCTCGATCGCCGTCTTCAGCGTCAGCGCGTCGGCCGGCCGCCAGCCCGCGGCGTCGAGCGCGCGAATCACTTCGCTTTCGGGGCCCATCAGGCCGACATTGATCGGATCGCCGGCAATGCCCTGCGGCGTGGCGGTGACGAAGCTGCCTATCCTGTCGGTCAGGCCGCGGTCGCGCAGCCACCACAGCTCCGGCAGCGCCAGATAGGCCAGCGCGGCGTAGACCATCGCCAGACCGAGAGCCATCTTGCCAGCCCGGCGCACATGGCGCCGCCGCCTGGGCTTGCGGGCCGAAGGGTCGATGTTGGGAGATGCCATCCGATCCGCTGGCGCTGCCTGCCGATCTGCTCAGGATAGGCCCGGCTGCCGCGTGCGCAAGCGCCGCTGTTTGCACGGGACAAGCGCATTTGGCGGCGGGCCGGCAGGTCGGCGACTGCATACCCCCACCCCTTTCAGGGCGAGACCGGTGGCTCGCCCTGAAAGGGGTGGGGGTAGCCTCATATGCGATTGCGCTGTTCTTGCCCTGGCTACTTGCAGGCGACGTAGCCGTTGCGCCGCTTCATGATGTCGAAGTGGAAATGGTCGGCGTGGTCGGCATTGTAGCCCGGCCCGAGCACGGTGGTGAAATAGTCGCAGCCGTCGGCGCGCACCGAGTTCAGGAAGCCGCGCTCGCGGAAGGCGAACCAGCCCGGCTTGCGGACATCGATGTCCTTGCCGTTGTTCAGCTCGATGCGCATCACGTCGAGCGCATTGCCGACCGAATGCTGCGACGGCGTGCCGCGCGAGCCGCGGATGTTGCGGCAGGAATAGCTCGATCCCTGGTGGATGGTCCTGACCCCCGACCAGTATTTCCAGCGTGCGGTCGGCTCCAGCTCCTTCTGCGTCCAGCGCGAGAAGGTCGCCGCCATCGAGCAGCTCAGCGTCGCGGCCGGCTTCATCCTGACGCCGCCGATCGCCGACACTTCCACCGGCCAGTCGACCCGGCAGGCGCCGCCGTCGTCGATCGATCCGACATCGCGGAAGACGACCCCCATGCGTTTCAGATCCTGGCGGCAGGCCGCCTCGTCGGCGGGCATGCCGAGGCCGGGGTCGGCAGGCGGGTTGAAGCGCGGATAGCCGGCCATCATCGGATCGGACGGTACCAGCCGGGCCAGTCCGCGGGCCGGCACGGCTGCCGTCTGCATGCCGACGTCGACCTCGGGACGGACCGACATCACGTCGTCGGTCGTGCAGGCGCTGGCGAGCCCGGCGAGTGCGATCGCCGCGGCACACCAGGAGATCGCGCGCAAACGCATTACAGAATTGCGCATGGTGTCGTCCCTGACCCGTCGACACCAAAGTCTAGGAACCAAGCGTAAAGGAAAGGTCAGCGCCGGCGTTCACGCCTGTGGCGGAAAGGCGGCGGGCTACTCACATATCGCCGCGCCGCTGCGGCGCGGCGCCAGGTCGAGATGCAGATGCGCGGCGTGATCGGCGTCGCTGCCCGGTCCGAGCACCGTCTTGAACCGCCCGCAGGCCGCCTTGCGAATGGCATCGAGAAACGTCTTCGTCGGCGCGTCCGGATCGATCGAGACGGCGACTTGGCGACCGTCGCTGAGCCGGAAGCCGGCGATGTCGAGCGCGTTGCCGAAGGCATGCTCGGAAAGCTTCGTCGTGCCGTTGCGCGGCCGGCAGACATAGCCGGACGCCTGGTCGACCCGCGCCACGCGGCTGCCGAAGGATTTTTCCGCCGCCGGGCCGATCTCCGTCGTCGCGAAACCCGCGACGGCTTCGGCAGTGGCGCAATTGACGACGGCCGGCGGCGCGATGCCGATGCCGTCGCCGAGGCCGGAAATCTCGATCGGGAAGGGCAGGGCGCAGCCGTCGCCCGACCGCTCCGCCGGCAGGTCGCGGAAGCTCGCGCCGAGCCTGCGCAGCCGCTGCCGGCACATGATCTCGGCTGGCGGCATCAACGTAGTCGCTTGTGCCGCCGACCTGGGATCGGCGTCCATCTGCGGAGGCGGTTGCGTCTCGGTTCCTGCGCCCTCGGATTTTTCGGGGGCAGGTTGCGGCGCCGGCGCGACCGCTGGCGTTGCAGGCTCCGATGCCGCGCCGCCTGATCCATCGGCATCCGACGGTGTCCGTTGCGGGTTCTCTTCCGGAACGGGAGTATCGCCGAGATGTCTGGGCGGGATGTTGCCGGCTGGCTGCGCATGAACCTCCGGCACCGGGACGGTCCTCGGCAGGTTCGGAGAGGTGTCGGCTGCGGTGGCGCCTTGGGCCCAGCAGGTCGCCGCGAGGAAAAGGGCAAACGTCAGCGTCCGGCGATCGAGCATGGCGCCGAAACGTGCGCCACGCCGATTTGGTTGCCCTTCCGGCGCTCAGGCGCCGATCGCCTCCAGTCCCTCTTCCAGCCAGTCGGCCAGCAGCGGCAGGCCGAGGAGATAGCTCGTTGTCCGCCGTGTGCCGCGTTCGCGGGCGGCGGCGACCGCCTCGGACCATTCGCGGGCGTCGAAGTCGCCGCGGCCGATCCAGGCGATGGCGATCAGTTCGGCGACCTCGTCGACATTCAGGTCGTTGAACAGCTCGCGCAGTTCCTCCCGCGTCAAATTCTCGGATTTCTCCTCGGCCAGCCCGTCATGGTGGTGATTGTCGTGTGCGCTGGCATTGAGTTCGACCTCGTGCTCCCGGCCGTCCGCATAGTCGTCGTTGACGCCGGCGCTGATCGCCTTCGCCTTCTCGATGAACAGCCGGACCGTGTCCGGATCGATGGTCAGCTCCCACTCGCTGTCGAAACGCCGTTGCACGTCGCACCTCCGCGGCTCAGGCGCAATGATACAGCGTTTCCGCCGCAGGTCACCCTTTGCCGGCGTTCGCGCCGGCAGGGGTGATTGACAAAGGGCGCAAGGCGCCTAAATCCCCGCGTCCTTCCTCGAACCCACGGCCTTCCAATGAGCGCGCTCCTTTCTCCCAAGGTCCTGCCGATCCTGATGCTCGTCGCCTCGAACGTCTTCATGACCTTCGCCTGGTACGGGCACCTGAAGTTCAAGACGTCGCCGCTGTGGATGGCGGTGATCTTCTCCTGGCTGATCGCCTTCTTCGAATACTGGCTGGCGGTGCCGGCCAACCGCATCGGCCACGAGGTCTATTCGGCCGCCGAGCTCAAGACGATGCAGGAGGTGATCACGCTCACCGTCTTCGTCGTCTTTTCTGTGCTCTATCTTGGCGAAAGCCTGACGTGGAACCACGTGCTGGGCTTCGTGCTGATCTGCGGCGGCGCGGCTTTGATCTTTCGAGGGTAGCGATCAAAGCAGCGACAGGTCGATATCGCTCAGGATCGAATAGGAATCGGCCTCCTGACTTGCCGTCTCGAAGGTTCCGTCGAAATCCAGATCGCGCTCGACGAGCGTTCCAGTGAGGTAGGCGACGTCCTCGAAACCATCTTGATCGACGTCGATATAGACGAAGCGATCATCGGTCGTCCGCTCATCGAACACGCCGTCATGATTGGTGTCGACGCTTCTAATGCGGCCCGAATTGGTCCAGTGATCGTAGCGGCCGTCGCCGTCCTCATCGCTGGCCTGTTTCACGCCGTTGTCGAGCATCCAGTCGACGAGCCCGTCGAAATCCGTGTCGTGCGCCTCGATGGCATGTTCGCCGGTGATCAATTGCCTGATGCCCGTGCCGTCAATTTCGATGAGTACCTCGGGCTCCAGAACGATATACCAGTAGTCCGCGACGCCATCATCGTTGAAATCTCCCTCATTTTGAGAAGAGGGTCCGTTGTCCCGCCATCTGTAAATGAGATCGACGAGCCCATCGCCGTTGGTATCACGCGAGACGAGGCTTTCGTATGTCGAGATGCTTCCGATCTGCCCGTCTCCGGCCTCCCAGCCTTGTATCTCGATGGACTGGGGAGAGATCCAGGTGTCTATCGCCCCGTCGCCGTCCGAATCTTCCTGCATGGAGCCGTCCGGAAGCAGCTCCACGCGCAGGAACGCGTCGCCAATATTGCCGAAACCCGTCAGTGCATCCGTCATCGACATGCCAGGCCCTCACATTGATGTTGACGCAGGGGAAGATGCTGGGCGTGTAGTGCCGAGCGGGCAAGGTGTTCGTAGTCTAAAGTGCTCGCCTAGCTTGCGGCAGCCATGTCGAAATCTGCGAAGGGCCGGATGAAATCCGCGATCGCATACGTTACTATGCGGAACGGACAATGGAGCCCGACCATGAACATGCGCTTCTCAACTCTTCTGGCCGCCGGTCTTCTGCTCGTGCCGCTTTCCGCCGCCCCGCTGCTCGCCGCGGGCGGCAGCGCGCCGGAGGTCCCGGCCTGCAAGAAGGGCTATGTCTACGACAAGAAGACCCAGAAATGCGTGGCGCAGCGCGGTGGCGGTGCGATCGACGACGAGAGCCTCTATGCAACCGGGCGCCAGCTCGCGCTGGCCGGCAAGTATGACGAGGCGATCTCCGTGCTCAGCCTGGTCGAGAACAAGAACGACGCGCGGGTGCTCAACTATCTCGGCTATTCGCACCGCAAGGCGGGGCGGCTGCGCGTCGGTCTCGGCTATTACGAGGAGGCGCTGCAGATCGATCCTGACTATACGCTGGTGCGCGAATATCTCGGCGAGGCGCAGCTTCAGATGGGCGAGGTCAACGCCGCCAAGGTGCAGCTCGGCGAGATCGAGAAGCGCTGCGGCAAGGACTGCGAGGAGTATCGCGACCTGGCCGCCGCGATCGATGCCTTCCCCAACGGCTGACGCAGCGCCTCGTCTCAGCGCGCCAGGCGGACGATCTTTCCGTTGCGCTCGTCGGTGAGCAGCCAGACCGAGCCGTCCGGCGCGACGTTGACATCCCGTATGCGCCCGAACGCGCCTTCGACCAGCCTGACCTCGCCGACGATCTTGCCGTCCTCGTCGCGGTCGAGCTGTGCCAGGTAGGCGAATTTCAGCGAGCCGACCAGAAGGTCGCCCTCCCATTCGGGGAACATCGCGCCGTGGTAGACGGCAAGCCCCGATGGAGCGATCGACGGATCCCAGTAGTGGGCCGGCTGCTCGAAGCCCGGCGCATCGGTGCCGACGCCGATCCTGGCGCCCGAATAGTCGACGCCGTAGGAGATTTCCGGCCAGCCGTAGTTCCTGCCGCGCTCCGGCAGGTTGATCTCGTCGCCGCCCCTGGCGCCGTGCTCGACGGTGATCAGGGCCTTCATCGCCGGATCGTAGGCCGCGCCCTGGATGTTGCGGTGGCCCTTCGACCACAGTTCCGGCAGCCAGCCTTCCCGTGCCGCGCCGGCATCGGCAGGCGATCCATCCGCAGCGATGCGGATCACCGCGCCGGCATGGTCCTGCATGTCCTGCGCGCGCGGCGCGTCGCCGCGGTCGCCGGTGGTCACGAACAGCGTTGCGTCGGGGGCGAAGACCAGGCGCGAGCCGAAATGCCGCGTCGTGCCGGTCTTCCGGTTCATCGAGAAGATCGTCGAGACGTCTTCGAGCCGTGCCGCCGTGCCGTCGCGGACCAGCCGTCCGCGCGCCACGGCGGTGCCGATCCCGCCCTTGCCCGGTTCTGAGAATGACAGGTAGAGCAGGCCGTCCTGCGCGAATGTCGGCGAGACGGCCACGTCGAGAAGGCCGCCCTGGCCGCGCGCCGCCACCTCGGGCAGGCCGGCGACGGGTTCCGACAGCGTGTCCCCGGAGAGGATGCGAAGGCGTCCGGGACGTTCCGTCACCACCACGTCGCCATCGGGGAGAAAGTCGAGACCCCAGGGGTTTCGCAGCCCGTCCGCCATCACCTGCGTCCTCATCCCGTCCGGCGCCTGCTGCGCGAGCGCGGGAAGCGACAGGGAAAGGCCGACGCAGGCTGCGAAGAGGGAGGCGAAGCGAAGACCGATCATGCGTCCTAGTGCCTGTTGAGTATCAGCACGCGGGCTGCGTTGGAGGCAAAATCGAT
>JAHBYY010000127.1 GCA_019635715.1 Rhizobiaceae bacterium
GAGCGCGTCAGCGAGATGGTGGTGCGCGGCATCTATACGCTGACCCGCGCCGAGCTCGACTGGTACTATCAGTTCGGCGTCTCCGAAATGTTCCCGGACAAGTGGGAGCGCTTCCTGGCGCCGATCCCGGAGGCCGAGCGCGGCGACATGATGGGCGCCTACCGCAAGCGGCTGGTGGGTGAGGACCGCGAGGCGCAGCTTCAGGCCGCGCTTGCCTGGAGCACCTGGGAGGGCCAGACCATCACGCTGCTGCCCGAGCCGGAGACCAGCGACAAGTTCGCAGAGGACGAGTTCGCCATCGCCTTCGCCCGCATCGAGAACCATTTCTTCGTCCATGCCGGCTGGCTGGAGGAGGGGCAGTTGCTGCGCGACGCCCACAAGCTCAAGGACATCCCCGGCGTCATCGTCCACGGCCGCTACGACATGCCGTGCCCGGCCAGATATGCCTGGGCGCTGCACAAGGCCTGGCCGAAGGCGGAATTCTACCTGATCGAAGGCGCCGGCCACGCCTTCTCGGAGCCGGGCATCCTCGACCGGCTGATCTACGCGACCGACAGCTTCGCGGGGAAGTCGGCATGAAGCGGTCATCCACCCCCCTCTGGCCTGCCGGCCATCTCCCCCTCAAGGGGGGAGATCGGCAGCTTCGACGCTTCCACTCTTCCTCGAGATTGATCGAGGGCCAGACTTCCCCACCGGCCATCTCCCCCCTTGAGGGGGAGATGGCCGGCAGGCCAGAGGGGGGTGTCACAACACCTCACGACTCATGAAGCACCGCCTCTACCTCTTCGACACCACGCTGCGCGACGGCCAGCAGACGCCCGGCATCGACTTTTCGGTCGAGGACAAGATTGCCATCTCGGCGATGCTCGACGCGTTCGGCATCGACTATGTCGAGGGTGGCTATCCGGGCGCCAACCCGACAGACACCGCCTTCTTCTCCCGGCGGCGCACCGCGACGGCGAAATTCGTCGCCTTCGGCATGACCAAGCGCGTCGGTGTGTCGGCCTCCAACGATCCGGGCCTCGCCGCACTTCTGCAGGCGCAGTCCGACGCGGTCTGCTTCGTCGCCAAGAGCTGGGACTATCACGTCCGGCTGGCGCTCGGCTGCACCAACGAGGAGAATCTGGAGGCGATCCGCGCCTCGGTCGAAGCCGCGGGCGCCGCCGGCAAGGAGCCGATGGTCGATTGCGAGCATTTCTTCGACGGCTACAAGGCCAATCCGCACTACGCCGTCGCCTGTGCCCGCGCCGCCCTCGAGGCCGGCGCACGCTGGATCGTGCTGTGCGACACCAATGGCGGCACCCAGCCCGCCGAAATCCGCGAGATCGTCGGCGCGGTGATCGCGGCCGGCCTCCCCGGCGAAAATCTCGGCATCCACGCCCATGACGACACCGGCCAGGCGGTGGCGAATTCGCTCGCCGCGGTCGAGGCCGGGGTGCGTCAGGTCCAGGGCACGCTGAACGGCATCGGCGAGCGCTGCGGCAACGCCAACCTGATCACGCTGATTCCGACCCTCATGCTGAAGCCGGCCTATGCCGACCGCTTCGAGACCGGCATCACCGCCGAGGCGCTGGCCGGCATCTCGCGCCTGTCGCGCGCCTTCGACGAGATGCTGAACCGCGCGCCCGAGCCGCAGGCGCCCTATGTCGGCGCCTCCGCCTTCGCCACCAAGGCGGGCATCCACGCCTCGGCGCTCGCCAAGGAGCCGAAGACCTACGAGCACGTCGCGCCCGAGGCGGTGGGAAATCGCCGCCGCATCATGGTTTCCGACCAGGGCGGCAAGGCCAACTTCATCGCCGAGCTGAAGCGCCGCGGCATCGACGTGCCGCGCGACGACCACCGGCTGGATTCGCTGATCGCCGTGGTCAAGGAGCGCGAGGCCGAGGGCTATGCCTATGAGGGCGCCGATGCGAGCTTCGAGCTGTTGGCGCGGCGCATGCTGCAGACCGTGCCGGAATTCTTCGCCGTCACCTCGTTCCGCTGCATGGTCGAGCGCCGCTTCGACGCCAACGGCCAGCTCAAGACCGTGTCGGAAGCCATCGTCAAGCTGATCGTCGACGGCGAGGAGCACATGTCGGTGGCGGAAGGCCACGGCCCGGTCAACGCGCTCGACATCGCGCTGCGCAAGGATCTGGGCAAATACCAGACCGAGATCGCCGACCTGGAACTGGCCGACTTCAAGGTGCGCATCCTCAACGGCGGAACCGAGGCGATCACCCGCGTGCTGATTGAGTCCCACGACTCCACCGGCGCGCGCTGGTGGACGGTCGGCGTGTCGGAGAACATCATCGACGCCTCCTTCCAGGCGCTGATGGATTCGATCGTCTACAAGCTGATGAAGAACCGCGAGATGGCGGGGCTGGTCGCGGCGGAGTAGGGCGCAGCCCGCGCTGGCATAAGCGAAATTAAAGTCTCGATGACAAGTTTCGATTGGTAACCGTGGCCGGCGCGGCGCATATGCCGCGCATGGCCACGCAGTCGATCACCACTCCCCAGGAGCACGGCGACACGCCGAGAGGCTTCGCCTTCGCGCTCTCCGCCTATCTCCTGTGGGGCGTGCTGCCCTTCTACATGAAGGCGGTCGCCCACATCCCCTCGGCCGAGGTCGTCGCCCACCGCATCATCTGGTCGGTGCCGATCGCCGGCGCGCTGCTGGTCTGGATGGGACGCACCGCCGACATCCGGATCGCGCTTCGCACGCCGCGCACGCTCGCCATGGGCGTCGTCGTCGCCGCGCTGATCACCGCCAACTGGGGCACCTATGTCTGGGCCATCGGCGCGGGACGCACGCTGGAGACGGCGCTCGGCTACTACATCAATCCGCTGTTCAGCATCTTCCTCGGCGCGATGTTCCTCGGCGAGAAGCTGACGCGCCTGAAGATGGTGGCGATCGGCCTTGCCGTGCTTGCGGTCGCCGTGCTCACCTGGGAGGGCGGCGGCCTGCCCTGGGTCTCGGTCTCGCTGGCGGTCACCTGGGGCTTTTACGCGCTCGCCAAGCGCACCCTGCCGATCGGTCCGGCGCAGGGCTTCTTCCTGGAAGTGCTGATCCTGCTGGGGCCGGCGCTCATCTACGCCGGCTGGGTCGAGGCGAGCGGGGCAGGGCACTTCGGCGGCACCGGAACCCAAGACGTGCTGCTGCTGATGGGCTGTGGCCTGGTCACCGCCATCCCGCTGATCCTCTATGCCAACGGTGCCAAGCTGCTGACGCTCTCCACCATCGGCATCATGCAGTACATCGCCCCGACCATCCTGTTCCTGGTCGCGGTGTTCGTCTTCAAGGAACCGTTCAATCCCGAGCGCGGCCTCGCCTTCGTTCTGATCTGGGCCGCCCTTGCGCTCTATAGCTGGTCGATGTTTGCCAGCCATCGCCGCGGCCAGGCACAATCGGAGTGACTGCGATGTACGAACTCTTGATCGGCAACAAGAACTATTCCTCCTGGTCGCTGCGGCCGTGGATCCTGCTCAAGGCGCGCGGCATTCCCTTCGTGGAGAACAAGGTCGCGTTCCCCGGCGGCGACAGCTTCGACTACTTCCGCGCCTGGTCGCCGAGCGGCCGCGTTCCGCTCCTGACGGACGGCGACGTGAAGGTCTGGGACTCGCTGGCGATCGTCGAATACGTCGCCGAGCGCCATCCCGGCGCCTGGCCGGGCGACCCGGTGGCGCGGGCCTGGGCGCGCTGCGCCTCCGCCGAAATGCACTCGTCCTTCCAGACGCTGCGCAACGTCTGCGGCATGAGCTGCGGAATCCGCGTAAAGCTCGGCACCTGGCCCGACGGGCTGGCGCGCGACGTGGCACGGATCGGCGAGTTGTGGCGGGAAGGCCTGTCGCGCTTCGGCGGACCCTATCTCGCCGGCGGGGAATTCACCGGCGTCGATGCGTTCTTCGCGCCCGTCGCGTTCCGTGCACAAACCTACGGCCTGAGCTTCGGCGGCGCGGCGGACGACTATGCGACGCGCATGCTTGCGGAACCTGCGATGGTCTCCTGGTACGAGGATGCGCTGGCCGAAACCTGGCGCGAGCCCGGACACGACGCCGAGCCGCTGGCGTTCGGGCACATCTCGCAGGACCTTCGCGCCATCGCCTGACGCGACGCCGCGCGCGGCCTGTCAGAGCCTGTCGATCACCGACTTGACCCCCTCCGTCGGCGCCCCGTCGGCGCTGGCGCCGACCAGGATGGCCGCGACGATCTCCTCGGGTCGGTCGACGACCAGCGGGGCGACGAGGTGTCCGGTATGGATGAAGCCCTCGGCGCGCATGTGGCTCATCAGCGCCAGCATCGGGTCCCAGAATCCGTCGACATTGGCGAAGACGATCGGCTTTCGATGATGGCCGAGCTGCGCCCATGTCATGATCTCGACGATCTCCTCGACCGTGCCGATCCCGCCCGGAAGCGCCACAAAGGCGTCGGATTCCTCGAACATCCTGTGCTTGCGCTCATGCATGTTCTCGGTGACGACAACCGTATCGAGGGAGCCGAGCGCGGCTTCCGTGGCTTCGCGATTGAGGAGGAAGCGCGGGATGATGCCGGTGACCTTGCCTCCGGCGCGCAGCGCACCTTCGGCGACGGCACCCATGATCCCCTTGGTTCCGCCGCCGTAGACGAGCCGCAATCCGGCCTGTGCCAGCGATTTGCCGAGAGTGCGGCCGGCCTTGATGTAGGAAGGGCTGCGGCCTGGCGACGAGCCGCAGTACACGCAGACGGATCGAATCGTATTCATGGGGAGATTGGTCGACGCAGGCAGGAAAGAGGTCAAGGGCAGGAACCCGATTTCCTTGTCGGCGGTGCAAAAAACCGCTAGACGGCGCAAAGGTGGCGTGTCCGCTGCGCGGCGCGCGACAATCGTCGTAGGGCATTGTTTTCGCGAATGATCGATTGCCGCGGCGATGGATGGCCGGCGGCAGGGGATACAAGATAGGGGCTGGGCAGAACATGGCGATTGCACCGGTGAGGGTCATCCTCTTCCTCTTGGGAGGAACCGTGGCCGCCGGCATCACGGCCTATGTCGCAGGCGTCTTCGACGGCGATCTCGGGCGGCAGGAGACGGTCGGCGTCGCCGAGGCTCCGGCCGCCGCCAAGCTGGCGGAGCTGCCGCCCGCGCAGATGGAAGCCCAGCCGCCGGCGCCCGACACGGCCGCACAGCCACCGGCGTCCGGCGATCCGGCGTCCGGCGAACTGGCGGTCGCCCCGGCTACGGACACGGCGTCCGGCCCGGCGACGCAGGAACAGCCGAATGCCGCGACTGCCGGCGATGCCGCCACCGAATCCGGGGCGGCCCCGGGCGCCGGCGCCACAGCCGCCAACGCCGCCACGGAGGAAAAGCCTCAGGAACTCGCGGCGCTGTCGCAGGACGAACCCGCCAGGGCGGAGGCCGGGGCGGCGGTGCAGCCTCCGTCCTTCGACATCGTTCGCGTCGAATCCGACGGGTCGATCGTGATCGCCGGCAAGGCGGCCGCCAATGCCAAGGTCGAAGCCGTCATAGGCTCGCGGATCATCGGAACGACGACGGCCGGCGCGGACGGCAATTTCGCCATCGTGCTGGATGAGCCGCTCAAGCCCGGCGACTACCAGATCGTGCTGCGCGCCACCTCGCCGGACGGCGTCGTCGCGACCTCGACAGAGACCGCCGTCGTCTCCATTCCCGACAGCAAGGATGGTCAGGTGCTGGCGCTGGTCGAGGAGCCGGGCAAGCCGGCCGAACTGATCACCGTGCCGGAGCCCAAGCCGTCCGAGGCGACCGCCGAGCCGGAACAGCAGGCTGCCGGAGATGGCGCGTCCGATGCAAAACCGGCCGCCGCAGCGGCCGCCGCCGACGAGCCGGCCGCCGACGAGTCGGTCGTCGCTGCGCCGGGCGTCGCTGCGCCGCGCGCCGGCGAGCCGGGCGCTTCGGATCAAGCGGCCGTTGATCAGCCGTCGCCGGCGGGCGCAGACGACCCTGCCGCCGCTGATGCCGGGCCGGCTGCCGCCAAGGAGCCGGCCGCGCAACAATCCGCCGCCGCGGGCGCGGAAGATCCCGCCGCCGATGCCGGCGCGCCGCCGGCGGCTTCCGAAGAATCAGCTTCCGCCAAGCAGGACAGGGTCGGTCCGAAGGTGACGGTGGAAGCCGTGGAGATCGAAGGCCGGCGCATCTACATCGCCGGTGCCGCCGATCCGGGACGGCTGCTGCGCGGCTATGCGAACGACACGCTGCTGGGCGAGACCAGGGCGTCCGCCGCCGGCCGTTTCCTGATCGAAGCCGAGCGCGACCTCGCGGTCGGCGACTACGTCATCCGCGTCGACGCGCTCGAGCCGGATGGCGCGAAGGTCGTCGCCCGTGCCGCCGTGCCGTTCGAGCGTGAGCCTGGCGAGAACATCGCAGCCGTCGCCCCCGCGGCCGACGCCGCCGGCAAACCGGCAGCAGCCGAGAGCGAAGCCGCCGCCAAGCCGGCTTCCGCGCCCGCCGCCAGTCCCGCCGCCGAGGCGGAAGGCACGCAGCAGGAGCAGGCGGCCGCCGAGGCGCACGCCGCTCCGGCGGCGCAGCCGGTGGCCAAGACCGCCCCCGCCGAGGCTGGTCCCGCCGTCGCTGAAGCGGCGGCACCGGAGGCGCCGGCCGCCGCCGGAGAGCCGGCCGCTGCTGGCGAGCCGACCGCGCCGGCGACGAACGCACAGGCTCCCGCCGCCGAGGAACTGGCGCCCAAGCTGCGGCCCGTCGACAGCGCCGTCATCATCCGTCGCGGCGATTCGCTCTGGCGCATCTCGCACCGCGTCTACGGCCGTGGCATCCGGTACTCGACCATCTATCTGGCCAACCAGGATCAGATCCGCGACCCCGACCTGATCCTGCCGGGTCAGGTGTTCAAGGTGCCGGATCATACCTCCGAGGGCGAGTCCGCCGACCTCAGCAAGATGGGCGAGCAGGCGGTGGGGACTCCGACGGTCGAGTAGCCGCCGCCGGCATCGCCGCGCAGGACCGTCGCGCCGACCCTTCCCCGCACGAGGGAAGGCGCCCGCCCTGCATGGCCGCCGGCGGCCCGTTGCCCGCATCTCTTTCATCGTATATCGTCGATCTACGATGAAGCTCGATGCGGCAGGTTCCTGCACGGTGGGAGAAGTGGATGCGGCGGTGCTGGCGGCGCGTCTCGCCGCGCTTTCGCACCCGGCGCGCCTCGCCATCCTGCGAACGCTTTCCGGACAATGCTGCTGCTGCGGCGACGTGGTCGGGCGTCTCGATCTCGCCCAGTCGACGGTCTCCCAGCACCTCAAGGTTCTCGTCTCCGCCGGGCTGGTGAAGGTCAGCCCGGACCGGCAGCGCTCCATCTATCGCATCGATCGCGATGCGGTGGCGGCCACCGCCGGCGCGCTCGCCCGCTTCGCCGGCGATTGCTGCGTGGCGGGCGGGGATATCTAATGCATGTCGCCCGAAAGTGGGAACCGGTTTCGGGACAACGACATGCATCAAAACAAGAACTT
>JAHBYY010000128.1 GCA_019635715.1 Rhizobiaceae bacterium
GGCTGCAGCATCGCCTGCAGGACGGCGCGCATCTCGTCGTCGACCTCCGAGAGGTCGGGCACGCGGCGCCGCTTCTCGATGATCTCGACCTGACTGCCGCCCATATCGAGCGGGCGGCCGCGCAAGGCCGCGACGATGACCAGGGCGAGGCTGTAGATGTCCGACTGCGCGGCGATCTCCCCGCCGAACAGGCCCAGTTGCTCGGGCGAGACGAAATTGTACTTGCCGGCAAAGGTGCCGCCGAGCAGCGTCTCGCCGCCGACGCTGGCCGAGCGGGCGATGCCGAAATCGATGATCTTGGCGCGCGCCACGTTGCCGCCCGGCAGAATGATGTTGTCGGGCGACAGATCGCGGTGGACGACGCCGGCCTCGTGGGCGGCGCTCAGCCCCGACGCCAGCCGCGCCAGCAAGATGCGGGCATCCGCCGCCGGAAGGGGGCCGCGCGTGAACATCTCGACGAGCGACACCCCGTCGACGAACTCCATCGCCAGGTACGGCCTGCCGATCGCCTGGTCGATGGCGAAGACGTGATAGCGGACGATGGCCTCGTGATAGAGGTGGTTGAGGATCGACGCTTCCTTGCGGAACAGCGCGAGGATCATCGCGTCGCGGGCGAATTCCGGCAGCACGATCTTGATGGCGACCGGGTCGCCGGTCTGGATGTTGTGGCCGCGGAAGACCTCTCCCATGCCACCGGACGCGATACGCTTGTCGAGTTCGTAGGTGCCGCTGAGCTGCGTGCCGACGGCCACGCCCTCCGGCGGCGCGACGATGCGGGTGCGGTCGTCAGCCGACATGGCGCAGGCCGCGGTCGAACGGGCGCAGCATGGTGTCCTCGGGCTGCGGCAGGCATTTCACCACGACGATGGTGACATTGTCGGTGCCGCCGCGCTCCAGCACGGTGTTGAGGAGCAGGCCGCAGGCGCTTTCCGGGTCGCTGTCGAGCACGGCCTCGCGGATCTCGGCGTCGCTGACATGCGCCGTCAGCCCGTCCGAGTTGAGGACGAAGACGTCGCCGGCCCTGATCTGGCCGAGCTCCATGTCGATCGCGATCTCCCGGTTCACGCCGACCGCGGCGGTGACCACGTTGCGGCGCGGCCAGCTCCTGGCCTCCTCGGGCGTCAGCAGGCCGCGGTCGATCAGTTCCTGCACTTCGGTATGATCGCGCGATAGCTGCGACAGCACGCCGTCGCGCAGCAGGTAGACCCGGCTGTCGCCGAGCCAGAAACAGGCGAACTGGTGATCGAAGACCAGCAGGGCTGCCATGGTCGAGCCGATCGTCGCCCCGCCGCGCGCCTGCGAAAGCGCCCAGATCTCGGCATTGGCGCGTTCGATGCGGTCTTCGAACCTGGCCCGCAGGTCCGGCGCCGAACTGGCGACGCCGATGGTCGACAGGTGCTCCACGATGGCGGTTGAGGCGACCTCGCCCGCGTCATGCCCGCCCATGCCATCCGCGACGATCCATAGCCCGCTGCGCGGCGCCATCAGGTGGCGGTCCTCGTTGAGCTGCCGGACGCATCCGGGATGCGACACGCCGTAGCTCTGGAACTGGAACCCTGTCTTGATCGCCATCGCGTCCCGCCCGTACCGCCCCTCCCGCTCTCGCGGCGGGTCCGCCTCAGTCTGCCACAAGCCGTAGCATGCGCGTGTGGAAATAAGGATCGGGCAAGCCGTTTCTGGCGTGCAGGACCGGCCCGCGCGCGCCGTCTCCCGGAACCCACCAATAGCTGCGGTCGCGGGCGACCTCGCGATAGTCGTCCTCGAAGGTGGCGGCCAGGAAACTCGGCGTATCGGCATCCGCCGGGCCGTGCCAGACCGGACCGCCCTTGAAATGGCCGCGCCCGATCTCCGCGCCGCTCAGCGACGGCGGCGACAACCCCGCCAGGATCGAATCCACCGGGGTCGATGCGCCTTCCTCGAGCACGCCGAGCAGGCGGTGCTCGATCGCCGAAAACCATTTCTCCTGCGGCGCATAGGACGGCGGCGGCATCGTCTCGCCGTCGTCGCAGACGTAGAGGGCGAGCAGCGGGAAGAAGCGGCCGATGCCGTCGACGGAGGGCATCAGCGCGCCCGCGCAATTCGCCCCGAGCACGCCCGCCCCGATCCACAGGCGCCAGATCGGCGCGACGAGGTAGAGCTCTTCCCAGTTGCGGCCGAGCTCCGAGCGGCTCGCGGCCACCGCCGTCTGCAGCCAGGTCTCCAGCGGAGCCAGCACGTCCTGCCGGATCTCGTGGGCGATGAAATCGCGCTTCAGCGGAAGCTTGCCGAACAGCCCGAACCCCATGCGGTCACAGTCCCGAAGGGCAGCCGAACTGCGCCAGCGCCGGAAGGTTGAACGGATTGGCGATCGAGCCCATCTGGAAATTGTAGGTCACGTCGCGCCCGCCGATGACGAAGCGGGCGCGCATGCCGTCCGAGGTCTTCGAGACCGAGCCGTATTCGAGAAGCCTCATGAAGGCCCAGGGACCCTCGGTGACGACGCCGGAGATACGGCCGGGGATCTCCGGCGTGAGCGTGATCGAGACGGTGCCGCCGGCCATGGAGCCCGGCCATTGCATGGTGACCGGCAGCCCGCCCATCTGCTGTGCCTGAGCGATCTGGCCGTTGAGGTTGAACAGGGCCAGCTCGACCTCGCCGTTCACCGAATAGGGGGTGACGGTCAGGCTGACCGCCGGCATGACGCCGCCCTGCGGGAAGAAGGCGTCGCGGATCTCGGCGGCGCGCTGGAACTGCTTGAGCGTCGCCTTGGACAGGTCGCGGCCGAGCTGCGTGTCGGGCTTCCACGCCCAGTCGCCTCCCGACATGTCGGCATAGGGGGCGAGATTCTGGACGAAGAAGCGGTCGATGATGCCGTTCGGCGCGAACAGGCGGGCGAAATCGGCCATCGGCACGTCGCGCTCGCTGTCGCGGGCGAAGGGATAGCGGTTGGCGATCGCCGCCTCGCAGGCCTGGGTGACCGTGCTCTGCAGCATCTGGTTCAACTGGGCGATCGAGTTGCTCGCCGCGTCGACCTCGAAATCATCGACCGCCGCATTGACCATGCGCGCCACCGGGCGCGGCAGGCGCGAGGCATTGGCGCGCAGGTTGACGACCTGGATCTGCATGTTGGCATTGGCACGGTCGGCCTGCGACGGGTTGGTCGCCGCGAGCACCAGGCTCTGGTAGACGTCGTAGAGATTCTGGATGAGGGCGTCGACGGGCCGCTTGCCGGCATCGCCCTTGACCAGTTCGTGGAACGGGCGGAACTGCGCTTCGATATTGGCGCCGGGTATCTGCTTGGAGGCGGGACTGGCGCCGAACGTGTCGCCGGCGCGGCTCTGGCTCTTCTTGATGGCGAGATCGATGCCAATCCTGGCAAGGCCGGTCTGCTGGCTGGCGATGCGGTCGGCGGTGAGCTTAGCCGCCTGCTTGGCGAAGTCGGCTGCGGTATCCTCGGTCAGGTTCGACAGGTCCGTCGGCTCGTCCCCGCTGCGTTCGCGGGTGAGTTCCGTTTCCTGGGCGACCGCCTCGAAGAGCTGGCGGATCGGCGAGGTCGGCGACGACGCGGCCGACAGGGCGAGATATTGCGGCTTGTCGGCCGACATGGAGCGCAGCTTCAGATTGTCGAAGGCGGCGTTCCAGGCATCGACGAAATCCTTGCCGTAGCGCTCGATCAGCACAGGGCCGAGCTGGCGGAACTGCTCGTCGACGCCCTTCTGCTCGCCGAGTTCGCCCATCACCCATTTCTCGCCCTCGATCTTGTCGGCAACCGCGGCGAGCTGCGGGATGAAGAAATCCTGGAAGCCGGCATAGGTGTAGAAGCCGGGCACGACCAGCTTGTCGAGGCCGGAGCCGTCCACCGCCTCGAAGACCAGCGCCGCGTCCGGGCCGCCGCGATCCATCACCGAGAAATTCTCGATGGGCGCCGCATAGGATGCCGACTTGATCAGCGCATAGGCGCGGTCGGCCATGTTCATGCGGGCCAGCGACCGCTGGGCCGATTCCACCAGCGGCCCGTTCAAGTCGAAGGTCGGCCGATGCGAGGCACCGAGATCGAGCATGGCGCGCAGATGGGCGAGAAGGTCCTCGCGCAGCTTGCGGTTGGTCGGCCCGGGATAGATGTTCTCCTCCCAGTCCTTGCGCATCCAGGTCTCGACGAGGGTGTCGTCGACCTTCGGCGCCTTGCCGCCGAGCATCAGATAGACCTTCAGGGTCTCGTAGAGGGCGATCGGGTCGTTCATGCCGGCCTCGATCTGGCGTTCGAGCCGCAGGATCAGGCGCGAGCGGAACATGCGCTCCAGCGCCTGGCGGTAGGTCGTGCCGGTCGCCGAAACCAGCCGGCCGCGCTGCGCCAGGCCGAAGCTTTCGCGCATCGGCGTGCCGGCATCGCGGTTGTCGTAGCCGACCGGCATGGTGCGCAGGATGTCGAGCAAGCCGGACACGTTGGTCAGGTCGACGTCGGCGACGGTGTTGGTCTTCAGCTCGTTGCCGGCATTGACGCGATATTGCTCGGCGGCGCTGTCGGTCGCGGCGATCAATTGCTTGTTGCTGAGGAAGCTGACGCCCCAGGCCGACAGCAGCGCGGCCGCGACGATGCCGATCAGCGCGAAGCTGCCGTAGCGTAGGATGGCGGCGCGGCGCACGGCGCCCATGTCCCTCGACACCCAGCCGGCTTCGGCGAAGACGACCCTGGTCAGGAGATCGCGCAGGAAGAAGCTCTTGCCGGAGCCGGACAGGTGCGCCGCGTGGGCGGTGCCGCCGAAGCTGCGGCCGATCGAGCCGAGCACCTGGTCGATCGGCGTCCCCTCCTGGGTGCCGGACGAGAAGTAGAAGCCGCGCAGATTGGCGTTCACCTGATAGCGCGTCGGCTCGAAGATGCGGTTCAGGAAGCCGGCGACGCGATCCTTGAGCAAGGCGAACTGGGCAGGCAGGCCGAAGATGGCGATACGCGAGATCGGGTCCGGCTCCTCGTGCAGCCGGTCCGCCACTTCCTCGGTCAGGCGGCGAACCAGCAGGTCGAACTCGGCAGGCACCTCGCCGACCATGTTCTTCTTGCGGTCCTCGGTCTGGAAGGTGGCGCCCCACACCTTCCTGCGGCGCGCCTCGGTGAAATTGCCGAAATACTCGGCGAAGCCGGCGATCAGGTCGGCCTTGGTGAACAGCGCGTAGACGGGAAAGTCGATCTTCAACTGCTGGTGCAGTTCGAGCAGGCGCTTGCGGATGGCCGAGGCATGCTCTTCGAGCGACTGGGCGTCGAGCTTGAGCAGATCCTCGACGCTGATCGCCAGGATGACGCCGTTGATCGGCTGCCTGGCGCGCTGGGTCTTCAGGAGGGAGAGGAAGGACAGCCAGCTCTTGCGGTCGGCCTCGCTGTCGGAATCCTGGGTGGTGTAGCGGCCGGCGGTGTCGATGAGCACCGCTTCCTCGGTGAACCACCAGTCGCAGTAGCGCGTGCCGCCGGTGCCGGCGACCGCCTTGCCGCCGTCGGGGCCGGCAAGCGGAAATTTCAGCCCGGAATTGACCAGCGCGGTGGTCTTGCCGGCGCCGGGCGGGCCGATGATGATGTACCACGGCAGTTCGTAGAGATAGTTGCTCTTGCCGCTGGCGCGCTTCAGCGTCGCGAGCGCCTCGGTCATGCGCTCGCCGAGGATCTTGCCGTCGCCGATCTTGGCGTCACTCTCGGCAAGCGCGGCTTCGAGCGCCTTCTGCGCCCGGCGCCTCTTCCACCAGCGCCAGCCATAGATGCCGAGCACGATGGCGAAGACGATGCCGATGATCGGCAGGCGGACCCAGAGCGGCTCGAACGGGCGGGTACCGGCGAAGCCGACCAGCGGCGCGCCGAACCAGACGACCGCCGTGAAGGCCGCCAGCCCGACGACCACCGCGATGGTGAGAATCCATTTCTTCACGGCGCCACCCCGCCCTGCCCCGCCGCCAATGGCCTACTCCTGCGCACGCGGGATCATGACTTCGACGCGACGGTTCCTGGCCCGTCCCTCGGCCGTCTTGTTGTCGGCGATCGGCTCGTCCTCGCCCTTGCCTGCGACGCTGACCCGCGACGGATCCGACAGGTTCGGGGAGATGACCTTGCCGACCGCCTCGGCGCGGGCCACCGACAGGTCGAAATTCGACTTGAACGCGCCGGACGGCTTCGGCTTGACGTTGTCGGTATGGCCGATCACGTGGATCGGGCCGGGCTCCTTGTCGAGCGCCGTGGCGATCCGGGCGGCGATCGGCTGGAACTCCTTGCGCACGTCGGCGCGGCCCGAGGCGAACAGCAGCAGGTTGCTGACCTGGACGACGATGGTGTCGCCGACCGGCTCGACGGCGAGCCCGCCCGCGGCGATCTCGTCGGCGAGCGCCTTGCGGATGCGTTCGAGCTGTGTGGTGTCGGCGAGGTCCGGGCCCTTGAACGGCACGAAGGCGGCGCGCTCGATGGTCACCGGCTCCGACGGGTTGAGCGCGATCAGCCGCGCCGCGAGCCCGTCTCCGTCGGCGCTGATGATGAAGCGCAGCAGCACGTAGACGCCGACCAGCAGCGCGGCGGAGACGCCGGCGATCACCCAGAGCGGAATCGTGGCGCCGACGGCCTTCATCAGCTTGGCCATGCCCTGCCAGCGCGGCGAGATGTCGTCGTCGTTGCGCGGACGGATCTGGCGCAGCGCCTGATAGGCGTCGCGCCGCCAGCGCTGCAGCTCGACGTCGCCGCCGGCGGCGCCGCGATACTGGCCCTCGAATCCGAGCGACAGGCAGGCATGCATCAATTCCAGGAGGTCGTAGCGCGGCGCCGGATTGGCGAGGATCTTGCGCAGTTCCTCGAAGAAGCCGACGCCGGAGGTGCGCACCTGGAAGAACTGGGCCAGCATCGAATACTGCATCCAGACGTGGCGATCGGTGCCCGGCAGGTTCTGGACGATGTCGTCGGCCGTACCGCAGAGCGCATATTTCGCGACCTGCAAATCCTCCGGCGCGACGCCGGCCTCGCCGGCCTTGTGCTCGAACTCCCGGATCTCCTGCGCCACATGGTTCATCAGCGGCACGGCCTGCATGTCGATGATCATCAGGCGCAGCCGGCCGAGCAGGATCAGCAGGGGCGCCGCCGCCGCGGTGATCGGATTGGAGGCAGAATACTCGCCGCCGTCGCGCGCGTTGAGCGCGACCTCCAGCGGGATCTTCTCGGCGGGTGCGAGCTCCGGCGCCTGCGGCCCGCTGTTGGGAAAGAACACGCCGGCATTGTTGCCGGAGCGCATCCAGTCGTCCTGCTCCGGCATGCCGTAGCGTGACTGGTCCTGCGCCGGCATGGGCGACCTGAAGGCGCCCGGCGGCGGGCCGCCATGCGGCGGGCGCGGCGGCGGCGCCGCGAAGGCGTTGCGCGCGCCGGGCGG
>JAHBYY010000129.1 GCA_019635715.1 Rhizobiaceae bacterium
GGCACGGCGGGCGAAGCGATATGTGTGATTGGATATCGCGGTTGTCTCACGTATGAACAGCGCGTCGTAATTGGCGAGCCTGGCAAGATCGCGCCTGGTGATCGGCTCGACTTCGACGCCCATTTTCTCGGCGATGCGCGCCCAGTGCTTCAGCGACGAGATCTCCGAGGGCGGCAACTGTTCGCCAGGGTCGACCAGGGTGGCGAAGGTGTAGCGCGCCGGCGTGCGGGCCCTGCGGTCGCGCCATTCGCGGTTCGTATAGCTGGTCAGATCCGCCAGGAAGCGCGGTCTCTCCTCCGCCGTCAGGCGGGCGATGGGGTGGAAGCCGATGCGATGGATGGACGCCCATTGCTGCGCGTCCTTGATGACGACTTCGAGGGCCGGCGCCCGGAACCAGTCGAAGAGCAGGCGCGCGAAACGGTCCCAGGCCTTTGACGGGCCGCTGCCGAAGAAGAAGGTCGCCTTGGCCGGAAAGCCGCCGCCGAGCTCCTTGCGGCACTTGTTGAGCGCCAGTTCGAGCTCCGGCAGGGCGTTCTCGTAGAGCTTGCGTTCCGAAAGGTCGATCATCGTCTCGACGGTCGGGATGACCTTGTGGCCGCGCGAGCCGGCGAGCAGCGAGGCATAGTAGCCCCGGCTCTGGTAGGCATAGCTGTTCGACAGGTTGATCACCTTGGGCCGCTGCCCTGCGAACAGGGCGGGATGCGCGAGATAGTCGCGATTGGTGATGATCTTGTGCGGCGTCGCGGTCTGGTCGAGGTCGCTGTTGCGTCCGGTCAGGATGACCCAGGTCATCGGCGGTTCCGTGTCGGGTTGGAGGCGGAGCGGCGGTGCGGCGAGGTGAAGCCCCGGTGGCTGTCATGAACTCCGGAACGGGGCGGCGGGCGATCGCGGCCCTGCTCCCGGCGGCGCCGGACGGACCATCCCGGGCACGGACGCCTCGGACACGAGCGTCTCGGACGCAAGCGTCTTGCGGAAGCGGATCGCCGCCTGGCCATCATGGTAGTAGCCGGGCCGGGAGCCGAAGGCGGCGTAGCCGCAGGCCTCGTAGAGAGCGACGGCGCGGGCATTGTCGGCGCGGACTTCAAGCCGCAGTTCGGCAGCGCCGCGGGTCCGCGCCGCGGCTTCGGCGCGTTCAAGCAGCGGCCGGCCGATTCCCCTGCGTCCGGGGGCCACGGCGATCGAATAGAGACGGGCGATGCGGCTGCCCGACCTGAGGAGAACAAGGCAATAGCCGGCGACAACGTCGTCGGCGACGGCCGAAAGGGCGATGGCCGAGCGCGCCGCCACAAGCTGCCGGAGCGAGCGTCGCGACAGCCGGTCTCCCGCAAACGCGGCATGCTCGATCGCCAGCAGGGCATCGACGTCGGAGGCGCGCGCCGGTCGGATTTCGAGGGACATGGAATGCCGGCGAGCCTCTGCGCAGAATCGGGAACTGACATGCGCCGCCGGGCACCGCCGGATTCGGCATCAAGCGCTATCGCGCTGCGAATAGGGCTGAATTGTGACTGGCGAACCGGACCGCGCGCCATGCCGCGGGGCCGGCGCCGTCAGGACTTTCCGCCGAGGATCTGGCGGTAGGCGCTATCGGCGAGCCCCGTCAGCGCGGCGTCGCTGGCGCTGCCGGCGATGGCGCATCCGTATCCCGGCTCGAGCCAGAAGACGGCCCGGGTGGCTCCCTCCCGCGCGAAGCGGAAGCCGGTGTCGCGGGTGCCGGTGTTGCGCGCGATGTAGAGGGATATCCTGTTGCCGGCGCCGTCCTCATACATGAACTGCGCGGCGTTTTCGTCGCCGGCCGGAAGCAGCCTTCCGCCGAGCAGCGCATAGCCCTGGGCGCCGAGATCCGGGGCCACCAGGTTCATGCCGAGCCGCTTCGACAGCCAGCCGACGAGATGATCCTTCTGATCGGCGCCGACCTCGACGACGTGCAGCTTCTCGGCGGAATAGATGTTGTGGGCGGCGATGGCGCCGTCGGCGAGACGGACAGCCTGCGGCTCGACCGACATCCAGCCGGATGCGCCGGCGAGATAGCCGAGCGCGATGCCTGCCAGCAGCACCGCCGCCAGCGCGGCGAGGCGCCACGCCGCGGCGGCGCGGGGCGGAGGCGCGGCGCGACCGTCGCCGACCGTCGCGGCGAGCCGCTCCGGCACGGGCTCGCCGACCACCGGCGCGACCTGCCGGCAAAGCCGGTCCATGTCGTCGGCGAAGCGCGCCGCGCGCGCCTGCATGACCGGATTGCCTGCCAGCCAGGCCTCGTAGGGCTGCCGCTCGTCGTCCGGCAGCTCGCCGTCGAGCGCAAGGTGGATGTCGCGTTCGGTGAAGTCGCGGGTGCTCATGGCTCGACCATCCTGATCGAGCGCCTGCGCACGCCATCCTCGATCAGAGCGCGCAGCTCCTCGCGCCCGCGGGCGATCCGCGACATCAGGGTTCCCGCCGGCACTCCGAGGATCGAAGCGGCCTCGGCATAGGAAAAGCCTTCGACCGAAACGATGAGAATCGCCGCGCGGCGCTCGGGGCTGATCGCCTGGAGAGCCTCGACGATGTCGCGCGAGGCGGCGCCGTCCGACGTCTCGGCGTGGACGGCCATCGCCTCATGGTCTTCGAGCGGCAGCATCGCCTTCTCGCCGCGCCGCTTCTCGCGCCGGAGCTGATCGAGGAAAATGCGGTGCATGATGGTCAGCAGCCATTTGCGCGGGTTGTCGCCGGTGCGCCAATTGTCCATCCGCGACAGCGCCCGCTCCAGGCAGTCCTGGACTAGGTCGTCGGAGGCGTCGCGGTCGCGCAGCAGGGCACGGGCGTAGCGCCTAAGCTCCGGGATCGCGTCGAGTATCGCCTTGCGCCTGTCGTCCATGCCCAAACCGGGATCCGTCGGCCGCGGGCCAGGACCATGCGACGCCGACCAGCCCTTCACCCGCGATAACGACGCGCGCACCCGCGCTCTTCCCGTCGATCACGGAAATTGAAGGAATCATCCATTCTATTGGTTTTTCAAGTGCCGGGCCCGGGGATATGAGGTGCCATCGGAGACCCGCCGCATGACAAGCATCGCCGTCAACGCCAATTCCCGCAGCTTCCCGCTGCTGATCGTCGCCTGCGGCTGCCTGATCGCCGCGCTGACCTTCGGTCCGCGATCGGCCATGGGCTTCTTCCAACTGCCGATGCTTGCGGAAAAGGGCTGGGACCGCACCACTTTCGGCCTCGCCATGGCGATCCAGAACCTCGCCTGGGGGTTCGGCACGCCGATCTTCGGCGCGCTGGCCGACAAGTTCGGGACATGGCGCGTGCTGGCGCTGTCCGGCATCATGTATTCCGCCGGCCTCGTGCTGATGGCCTATGCCGACACGCCGGGCATGCTGCATCTCGGCGGCGGACTGCTGGTCGGCCTCGGCGTCGGATCCGGGTCGTTCGGCATCGTGCTGGCGGCCTTCGCGCGAAACGTGCCGGCGGAGCGGCGCAGCCTCGTCTTCGGCATCGGGACGGCGGCCGGCTCGGCCGGCATGTTCCTGTTCGCGCCGCTCAGCCAGGGGCTGATCTCGGCCTATGGGTGGCACGATTCGCTGGTGATCATGAGCGCCATGATGCTGGCGATCCCGCTGCTGGCCATTCCGCTGCGCGGCAATTCCTCCTCCGGACTCGCAGCGCAGAAGGCGGCCTTCGCCCAGACCTTGCCGGAAGCGCTGCGCGAGGCGCTGGGACATCGCAGCTATCTGCTGCTGACCTCCGGCTTCTTCGTCTGCGGCTTCCAGGTCGCCTTCATCACCGCCCATTTCCCCGCCTACATCGCAGACAAGGGCATCGATGCGCGCTACGCCGTGATCGCGCTCGCCCTGATCGGCTTCTTCAACATCATCGGATCGCTGTCGGCGGGCTTCATCGGCCAGCGCTACTCGAAGCCGATGTTCCTGGTGTGGATCTATCTCGGCCGCTCGATCCTGGTGGCCGCCTTCATCCTGCTGCCGCAAACGCCGGCCACCGTGATCGTCTTCGCGGTGCTGATGGGTCTTCTGTGGCTGTCGACGGTTCCCCCGACGAACGCCCTGGTGGCGATCATGTTCGGGACGCGGCATCTGGGGCTGCTCGGCGGCATCGTGTTCTTCTCCCACCAGATCGGCTCGTTCCTCGGCGTCTGGCTCGGGGGCTACCTCTACGACCGGTTCGGGACCTACGACCCGGTGTGGTGGCTGGGCGTGGCGCTGGGGCTGTTCGCGGCGATCGTCCACTGGCCGATCCGGGAGCGGCCGGTGGAGCGGCCCTCGCAGCTTGCGCCGGCGGAGTGAAGGCAGGCGCTATCCTGCCGCGGCGGCCTTGGCGAGAACCTCCTCGCTCCACTGATTGAGGCTCTTGCCAGCCAGTTCGGCGGCAAGGGCAGCCTTAGAATGCACCTCGGGATCGATGCGGAGCATAAGGTTTCCCGAATAAGATCTTTGTGGCTCCTTGCCGACCCTGGCGCAGGTCTCGACATAATCGTCGACGGCCTCGTGGAACGCGGCGATCAGGTCGGCCACGGTATCCGCGTGAAACGTGACGCCGTCGCGGATGCCCGCAATCCGGCCGACGAACAGATTGTCCTCCGGATCGAATTCGACCCTCGCAGCATATCCGTTGTAGATCAGCCCTTTCATGGAACGACTCCAATTCTGGTCAAGTAATCGCGAGCCGCGCGGACCTGGTAGCGTTTCGCCTCCTTTTCGGGATGAGGACGGTGAAACGTCTCGATCTCGCCCGAAAAGTTGAATCGAACGCGAGAGCCGCGTCCTTCGATGACCTCACACCCAACTGCGCGAAGAAGACCTTCGATATCTGTCCAGTCAATCGTTCCGGAAATCGGATCAGCGAAGACGGCAGCAAGGGTCCGCTTGTGCTTGCTGTTCATGATATCATCCTACCATATGGTCGACGTAGGTGCAATCATAAGATGATTGCAGACTCGGATCAGGCGGCCGCCCTCCGCAGCAGACGCTGGTAGAACAGGCCGATGCCGATCAGCACGGCGCCGAGACCGATGAAGGACAGCGCCCGCAGCACGCCCTCCAGATTCGACATGTCGAACAAAAAGACCTTGGCGACCGCGATGGCGATCAGCGCGCCGGATGCGCCGCGCATGATGAACGAGCCGGTGCGCACGCCGGCGACCAGCAGGCCGACCCCCATGACGAGCCAGAGCGCGGAATAGGAATAGGTCTCGAGCTGGCCCAAGCCGTACTGCCAGCCGATCCGTTCTCCCCAGAAGATGCGGCGCACCGACAGGGTCGCATAGGCGAAGGCCAGCGCCGCCGCCGTCGTGCCGAGCATGATGCCGTACCATTGCGGGCGCTTGCCGCGCGCGTAGACGGCGAGCCCGGCCGCCGCGAGCGCCGGCAGCAGATAGGCGATGAACAGCAGGTTGAGCAGCGGGATCCGGCCGGTCGGTTCGTCGGTGAACAGCGGATCGAGCAGGATGAAATGCTGGACCACGATGGCGGCGACCGAGGCGACGCCGATGCCGATCGAACCCCAGCGCATCGCGGCGCTCGGGCTCCTGACGTCGATCGAGATCAGGATCGCGCCGAAGCCGAGCGCGATCAGCGTGTAGATCGCCTGTTCGGCGAGCGTCGGCTCGGATGCGTCGATGACGCCGCCGTGCATGGCATGGCGCACCAGCATGGCGACGGTCAGCAGGGCGAACAGCGCCGCGAGCGCCTCCATGGCCAGCCGGGGCCGGCCGCCGGTGGTGCGCGCGATTTGCCAGGCGGCGAAGCCGAAGGCCAGGGTCGGAATGCCGTAGCCGGGCAGCAGGGCGTTCAGAACCGGGGTGGTGCCGAGCGCCGGCGCGCCGACGAGCGTCGGATCGATCGCGGCGCGCAACAGCACGATCGCCGCCGAGGCGACCGGCAGCCATCCAAGGACGGGGTAGCTGCGCCAGCGCGTGGCGAGCGCCGGCAGCACCGCGGCGGCGCCGATCAGCATGGTGGTCAGGCCTGGGCCGGTCGCGGCGTGAATGGCGAGGACGAGCGACGCGCCGGCACCGGCCGCGGCGAAGGACACCGCGCCCTCCCCCCTCAGCGGCGGCGCCTCGGCGCGCGCGATCCTTTCGGCACCAACCGCGAGACCTGCCGCGACAGCCAAGGCCGCCAACGCGGCGACGACATCGGTGTTCGGATCGCCCATCGCCATCCAGCACGCGGCGACGACAACCGTCGGAACGAGCGCCGCGAGGGCCGCCCAGCAGGCGGCCGTGCGCGGAGCCGGGCCGGCAGTGCGCCGCGCCTTCCAGAGGCCGAGAACGATGAACAGCACCGCGAGCGCCACGCCGGGGTAGAGCAGCGGCGCCACGCCGGGCAGGACACCGAAGGCTTCCACCTCGAAGGGCTCCCCCATCACCTTCATCGACATGGTGCCGACCAGCGCGATGCGCATATAGGCAAGCACCACCGCCACGGCGGCGCCGAAGGCGAGCGGCAGGGTCTCGCCGCGCCAGGCGGCGACGGCGAGCATCGCGGCAAGGAGCGCCGCGCCGGGCCAGGTCCCGCCGAGCGCCTGGAATTCCGGGTCGACGAGCATGGCCGCGCCGAACAGCGCGACGAAGAAGGCCGGCACGACGGATGGCAGGATCTCGACACGATGCGCCGCGCCGACGATCGCAGGTCGCGCCCAGATCAGGGCGAGGCTGGCGAGAACCACGGCATTGACGAAGACCAGGATGCGCAGGTCGACCGGCGACATCTCGGCGATGTAGACCAGCTCCCAAAGGCCGATGCCGGCATAGGCGGCCGATGCCAGCAGGATCCAGCGCCGCAGCCGCGAAACGGCCACCGAGGCGACCAGCACGATGGCGAGGTATGCGAAGAGGGTCCACGGGTCCGGCGCTTCGGACGCCACCAGCACGGGGGTGACGAAGGAGCCGAGCAGCCCGACGCCGGCCACGGCCTGCCCATGCAGCAAAGCCAGAGCCAGCGTCGCCATGCCGATCAGGCCCAGCAGCAGGAATGCCGGGGCCGCGCCGATGAAGCCATAGATGGCGTGCGCGGCATAGACCGCCCCGAACAGGGTGAAGGCGCCAGCCGCCGTCAGGATCGCCGGAACATAGGCCCCCGACGCGGCCTGATCGGGAAGCCGAAAGCCGCTGCGCCGCACGAACTCGCCCGCGCCGAGCAGGACCAGGCCGAATGCCGCCGCCAGGCCGACCCGAAGGCCGGGCCCGAACAGCCCGGCCTCGATGGAATAGCGCACCAGGAAGATGCCGCCCAGTGCCAGCGCGATGCCGCCGACCCAGACCGCCCAGCGCGTCCCCAGCGCCGTCTCCAGGCTCGGCTTCCGTTCGGC
>JAHBYY010000013.1 GCA_019635715.1 Rhizobiaceae bacterium
AAGAAGGACATTTGCCGCGCCGTCATCGTGCCTGCGTCGATGCGCGACCACACGCAATGCGCATGGCGCCTGCCTTCCTTCTCATGAAAGACAACGGCGCGTGGCTGTCCGCCGAGGCCGAGTTCGCGTTCGATGCGCTCGATGGTCAGTTCAAAGACCTCGACGGGAACGCGTTCGGATTCCGGCGGGCTGAGGCTGACCGAGAAAAGATACTGGCGGCATTTGGTGCCGAGGCTGATGGCCTCGGTTTCCTTGAAAGCGCCCAGCAGATTGTCCGAGGCGAAGCCGCGCAGCTCGTGCAGGCTGACATGCTCGTTGTCGTCGGTGCGGGACAGATGGACGGCCAGATCCTGTCCCCCGCCGCGCTGGGATGCTTTGATGATCATCGCGCGGCCTCCGGTTTGAGGCCGAGCGCTGTCATGAGCAGGCGGCGAATGTCGTGCACGTCGGACAGTGCGCCGGACAATTCCGCTTCCGTCTCCGGCGTCATCGGCAGCGCGCCGACATTGGCGAGCCGCGCAAGCTGGTTCAGATTGCTGGAAAGCCGGGAACGGCCCAGCAGGGCCAGCGCCTTCGCCAGCGCCTGCCGGTCTTCGACGGCGAGGCCGCTACGGCGCATGCGCAATGGCGGAAGTCCAAGAGCCTTGGCCTTGATATACGTGCCGAGCGGCGCGCCAGCGGCTTCCTGTTCCAGCCGGGCGCGTTCCTCCTTACTCAATCTTATCGCAAACGGCGCATCGCGCTTGCGCCGCTTGGGCTGCGGTGCAGTGGGAACCGGTTCAGGTCCGAAGGAAAATGTGCCGAAAGTGCCGGTCAGGGACATGGCGGCACCGGAAAGTCCTCAGACTTCCGGTGCTCAAGAACGGCGTTCCAGTCAGCCAAAACCTCGAACAGTTCGTTCGAAAGTTCGCTTTCTAGGCGCGCCATCTTTCAACAACTGAATCAATGATTTGCAGAGCCGGTCATTGTGGCCTCGCTTCGGCTCATGGTGCACAACAAGCACCCGAGGCACCGAGGTCTGAATCGCCCCGCTGCTGGCCCGGAGTCAAGATTGTCGCTGATGCTCAAAGCGGTTTCGCTCTTCACGCTTACCCCGACCGGACACGCAAACCTCGGGTCCGGCTTTGTAGCGGACGTAGGGGCTTGGCTGATGACGGCTGAGATGAATGCAGACAGCGCCTAGCTCGAAGCGGTCAGATTTTCGCTGACAAAGTCCTGGAGGAGCGCGCGCAATGCCGCGGTCTTCGAGGCGCCGAATGCGTTCTCGATCTGCTTGTTGTGCGCGGCAACTTTCTGCTCCGTCCGCAGGAAGAACGCGGTTCCGCGCTCGGTCGCATGAACCAGGACACGCCGTTGATCGGACATGTCCGCCACCCGGTGGATGAGGCCGTTGGCAACCATTCGATCTGCGAGCTTGGTCAATGCCGGATGGTTCATGAGCACGAGTTCAGCCAGTTCACCCATAGAACACCCGTTGCGCTCGCGCAGGGCCTCCAGGACGCGCCACTGTTCCACGCTCAGCTCGTTTTCGTGAAGCGTATGCTCCAGTCCAGCGTAGAGGCGGCGATGGGCACTCGCAATCAGGTACGAAATATCCTTGGGATGACCGGATTGCCGCATTGTGGACGTCTCTTTTCCGCCAGCGGCGATTCGCTGACTGGTTGATTTCCATTCAGCCCTATAATATTTTAGTTGGAAAATAAATGTGGTCGATTGCCCGGGGGAAGGGTAGGCCCGAATGAGAGACATCGGCGGTTCGATATCGCGGGCCCAGGAGAGGGGGGCCCGCGCGGGCCTGTTGAGATGGGAGCGCGGCGAGGAGACTCATCGCGTCGCCGTCCTCGTTCCCATGGCCGGTTCGGCGGGGATCTGGGGACCTTCCTGTATCTCGTGCGCCCAGTTGGCGATCGACGAGATCAACGCGACCGACGGTATCGGCGGGCGTCTTCTCGAGCCGATCTTCTTGAACTCGGACGCCGATACCGCCAGGACCCTGGAAGCTGAAATCAACGGACTGCTCGAACAACAGGAGATTTCCGGCGTCGTCGGCATGAGCGTCAGTTCGGTTCGCCAGCGCCTCAACAAGATCATCGCGGGGAGGGTGCCGCATGTCTACACGCCCCAGTACGAAGGTCATGAGCATTCCGAAAACGTGTTCACCATCGGGGACACTCCGGATGGGCATCTCATTCCTTCCATCCGTCGCCTCACCGACATGCTCAAGGTGCGGCGCTGGGCTCTGATCGGCAACGACTATGTCTGGCCGCGCGTGTCGCACGCGGTGGCGAAGCGATCGATCGCCGATGTTGGCGGAGCTGTCGTGTTCGACGGATATGTGCCGTTCGGCCTGGAGGATGCGCCCTGGTTGGTGGAGCGCATCGTCAAATCGCGGCCCGATATCGTGCTCGTCTCGCTGATTGGGCAGGACGCCGTCGAGTTCAATCGCAGCTTCGGAGCGATGGGGCTCGATCGACGGATCTTCCGGCTGTCGACCGTGATCGAAGAGAACGTGCTGCTGGCCAGCGAGAGTGCCAACACCAAGCGTCTTTATGTTGCGGGGGCCTATTTCGCCACGCTCGATACCGACCACAATCTGGCTTTCAAGGAGCGCTACGAGGCCAGACACACAAAGACACCGCCGATGCTGAATTCCCTCGGGCAGTCCGTGTATGAGGGGCTGAATTTCTATTCGGCGCTGATGCGCAAGATGGCCGACACGCGGCCGACCGCCATCGACTATGCGAGCGCACGTGTGGGCCGCTACTATTCCAACGAGCGGAAGGATACGTCAGCCTTTCTGGCGCGTGCGGACGGCGTGCAGTTCTGCGTGACCGAGCAACTGTCCTAGATAGATCGCTTCTCCCCTTTTTGCCCGGGCTTCGGCGGAACTCCGTCCCGTCATCGTGCTCGGCGCCCCAAGCCGGGTTCGGTGTCGGATTTGGCTGTCGGAAAAAGATTGAAACGGAAAATAATACCTTGAAATGGAAATTAATTTGACCTAGTCATTTTCCAATTCAAACAATGATGGCGCAAAGGGGACCCGCGTGGCTTGGCTTTTCGGATTCCTGGCGCTGGTCGTCGCGATCGTCATCGTCGTTCTCTTCCTCAGTCGCTACTACGTAAAATCCTCCCGGGACGTCGCGCTGATCCGGACCGGAGCGGGCGGGCGCAAGGTCATCGTCGATGGCGGTGCGTTCGCGCTTCCGATCCTGCATCGGGTCGAGCGCGTCAGCATGCGGTCGATCCGGCTTCGCATCGACCGCAGCGGCTCGCAGGCGCTGATCTCGGAAGACCGCCTTCGGGTCGACATCGGCATGGAGTTCCAGGTCCGCGTCGATCCCGATCCGGCAGGCATTGCCGTGGCCGCGCAGGCGCTGGGCGCGAAATCGTTCCGCGACGAAGAGATACAGTCGCTGCTGGAAGGCAAGCTGATCGACGCGGCGCAGGCCGAAGTGGCGCTGCGGACGATGGACGTGCTCCACGCCGGCCGCAGCGAGTTTTCGGACTCGGTCGGCGGCCGGCTGCGCGGCGACCTGTCGCGCTCCGGGCTTGTCGTCGACTTCGTTTCGCTTGTCCTGCTCGACCAGACGCCGTTCTCTTCGCTGGACGATACCAATGCCTTCAATGCCGTCGGCATGCGCAGGCTGGCCGAAGTGGTGGCCGAGAACCGCAAGGCGCGCATCGACGTCGAGGCGGAAGCCGACACGGCGGTACGCAGGCGCCAGCTCGAACAGACGCGCGAGCGGCTGCGTTTCGAGCGCGAGCAGCAGGAATACGAGATCGCCAACCGGCTCGAGATCGAACGGCGGCGGATCGATTCCAACACCGAACTGGAGACCAGCAGGACCGATGCGGAGCGTCGCTGCGAGGCCCTGCAGATCGCCAAGGTGGGCGAGGTCAAGCAGGCGGAGATCGAGCGTGACCTCGATCTGCGCCGCCGCGAGATGCAGGCGCTGCTCGAAGTCGAGCGGGCCAAGATCGACAATGCCATCGTGCTTGCCGCCAAGCGCGGCGAGGAATCGGTCGAGCAGGCCAAGGTCGAGGGCGCGCGCGGCAGGCTGGTCGAGGCGGAGGAGAGCGTCCAGACCGCAAAGGACATCGCAGTGGCGGAGCGGGCCCGCAGGCTCGCCGCTCTCAAGGTCGCCCAGGAGAACGAAACCGACGACGCCAGGGTCAGGTCCAAGGTCGCCACGATCATCTCGATCGCCAAGGCCGAAAGCGAAGCGGTGCAGCTCCGGTCCAACGCGGATCGCGACCGCCTGGTCGCCGAGGCTTCCGGGCGCTCCGCCCAGATCGAAGCCGAGAACCGGCAGAGCGAGGCGGTCCTCAGGGCGCGCGTCGAGATGCACAAGGTCGACAAGCTACCCGAGATCGCCACCCAGATGATGAAGCCGGTCGAGAAAATCGACTCGATCCGCATCAATCAGATCAGCGGGCTTGGCAGCGCCAATGGCTCCGGCGGCGATGGTTCCGTGTTTGGACAGGCACTCGATTCGATCCTCGGAATGTCGGTCCAACTGCCCTTCATGAAGAAGATCGGCGACGAGATCGGCCTCGATTTCGACTCCCAACTGGCCGGTCGCACGGCCGATGCGGCTGCCAGGACGGTTCCTTCGATGCGGTCGAAGAAGCCGACCGATGATCAGCAGAAATAGCGACCGGACAACAACGACAGGGGAAGACGTCATGTTCAGCAGAAGGACTTTCTTGACCGGCTCGGCGGCGCTTGCCGGTGCCGGCATCTTGGCGGCAGGCGCGGGCCAGGGCTTCGCCGCCGGTCCGATCAAGCTCGGCTCGATCCTCGACACATCCGGCGCGTTCGACGCCTACGGCAAGCCGATGGACATGGCGCTGCGGCTGGCCGTCGACGAAATCAACGCCGCTGGCGGCCTGCTCGGCCGCCAGGTCGAAATCGTGGCCTACGACACCCAGTCGGACATGGCTCTCTATACGCAATACGGCCAGCAATTGGCCCGCAGCGACAGGGTCGACGTCGTCCATGGCGGCATTCTGTCCGCCTCGCGCGAGGCGATCCGCCAGACCTTGCGCAAATCCGGCGTGCCCTACTTCTACAACGTGCTCTACGAGGGCGGCGTTTGCGACCGCAACATCACCGTCGTCGGCGTCACGCCCTCCCAGCAGGTAGAGGTTCTCATTCCGGCCGCGATCAGGAAGTGGGGCAAGAAGATCTACGTGCTGGCCGCCGACTACAATTACGGTCAGATCACTGCGCGCTGGATCGAAAAATTCGCCAGGGATGCCGGCGGCGAGATCGTGCAGACCGACTTTTTCCCGCTCGACGTCGCGGATTTCGGATCGACCATCGCAAAGATCCAGAGCGCCGCGCCGGACATCGTCGTGCCCGCGCTGGTCGGCGGAGCCCATCTGTCGTTCTTCCGCCAGTGGGCTGCTGCCGGCATGAAGTCGAAGATCCCGATGGCCTCGACCACGATCGGCATCGGAAACGAGCACAAGGTGCTGACGCCCGAGGAGGGAGATGGCATCCTCGTCGCCTACAACTACTCGCCGGAACTCGCTTCGCCGACCAATGAAGCCTTCCTCGCGGCGTGGTCCGCCAAGTACGGCAACACCGACGCGATCCACGAGATCGCCGTGTCGCACTACCAGGGCATTCAGGTTTGGGCCGAGGCGGTGCGCAAGGCCGGCGATGTGGCGCATGATGCATTGATCGGAGCAGTCGAAAGCGGCCTGTCGATCGACGGCCCCGGCGGCAATGTGTCCATCGATCCGAAGACGCACCACGCGGTTCTCGATGTGCATCTGATGGAGATGGCCGGCCAGAAGCTCAAGGTTATCGAGAGCTTTCCGCAGCGCCAGCCTTCGGACACCCAGGGCGTCTGCGACCTGGCGGCCAATCCCGACGACAACACGCAATACGAGATCAAGATCTGATTTCGCATCGGGCGCCGGCGGTCCGGCGTCCGTTCGCCAGTCTCCTGAGGTCACCAGCGGAACGCAACCCGATGGATCTTGCGGCAATCTTTGCGGTTGAAATCCTCTACGCCATCGCCAGCCTTGTGGTCATCAGCTCGGGCCTGGCGGTGGTGTTCGGGATGATGCGCGTCATCAATCTCGCTCATGGCGAGTTCATGATGGTCGGCGGCTACGTCACCATCGTCGCTGTCAGATCGGGCATCAACATCTACATTGCCATGCTGGTCGTCGCGCCGCTGGTCGTCGGCGTGCTCGGCGTCATCGTCGAGCGGCTGATCATCCGCCGTCTCTACGGCCGCCTCGTCGACACGATGCTGGCGAGCTGGGGGTTGAGCCTGCTTCTGATCGGGCTCGCCAGCATGATCTTCGGCAACACCACGACCGGTATATCGCCGCCGATCCCCGGCTTCGCCATCGGCCGCTATCAGGTCAACGGCTACAGCTTCTTCATCATCCTGGCGGCGATCGCCATTCTGGTTGCCATGTTCGCCGTGCTTGCCGGCACGCGTGCCGGCCTCGTGGCGCGGGGCGCGATGCAGGATGCCGCGATGGCGTCGGCGCTCGGCTACAATCCCGAGCGGGTCTACATGCTCACCTTCTTCGCCGGCTCGGCGCTTGCCGGGCTTGCCGGCGGCCTGTTCGCGCCGCTGCTCGGCCTGGTTCCCACCATCGGCGGCGCCTACATCGCCAAAGCCTTCATAACCGTCATCTCGGGCGGCGCTTCAGTCATTGCCGGCCTGGTCTCCAGTGCGGTGCTGTTCGGTTCCACGTCGCAGATATTCACGCTGGCCACCACGCCGATGGTCGGCGAGATCGCGCTGCTGCTGATCGCCGTCGTCCTGCTCAGGCTCATGCCCCAGGGCATCACCAGCCGCTTCTTCCGTGGGAAGATGTGACCATGGCCAAGGAAATGAAGCACGCATTCCTGGTGGCGCTCGTCGCGGCGATCCTGCTGGCCATCGCGCCGGCGCTGATCGGCACCTATACGCTGACCCTGCTCGTTATTTACGGCATCCTGGCGCTGAGCCTCGGACTGATCTGGGGTTTCGGCGGCGTCCTGTGCTTCGGCCAGGCGGCGTTCTTCGGCCTGGGCGCCTACGCTTACGCCATCGCCGCGATCAACATCGGCGAAAGCACCGTCCCGCTTGTTCTGGGCATCGCCACCCCTTTCCTATTCGCCGCCGCGCTGGGCGCGATGATGTTCTACGGGCGGCTGTCCGACGTCTATCTCGGCGTCATCACCCTTGTGGTGACGCTGCTGTTCTTCCGCTTCATGAATTCGTCCGCCGGCCCGCAATACGTCATCGGAACGGCAAGGCTCGGCGGCTTCAACGGCATACCGGGGTTCCAGACGCTCAATGTGCCCGGAACCCCCTCGGCCTACATCATCGGCGACGCCTACTACTATCTCACCGCGTCGGCGCTGCTCATCGTCTACCTTCTGGTTCGCTGGCTGCTTGCCAGCCCGTTCGGGCGCATCGCCGTGGCGATCCGGGAAAACGAGCTCAGGGTCGAGCTGCTGGGCTATGACGCTCGCGCGCGCAAAACGCTGCTCTTCGCGGTCGGCGGTGCGATCGCCGGTCTCGCCGGCACGCTCTACGCGTCCTGGGCCGAGATCGTGACGCCCGGACTGTTCTCGCTCGGCCAGTCGGCGGAAATCATCATCTGGTGCATCGTCGGCGGGCTGGGCACGCTGGTCGGCCCCGTCATCGGCGCCATGCTGCTTGCCTATCTGAAGTTCGCGCTCGGCCAGCAATCCGTCATCGACAACACGCTGGTGCTTGGCGCGATCCTCGTACTGTGCGTGCTGTTGATGCCGCGCGGCGTCGTGCCGACGCTCGGCACGGTGCTGAACCGCATCTACCGACGCCCACCGGCGCGTCGCGACAGACCAAGACCGGCCGGCTCACAGACAGCCGCAACGCCTCCGGAGCGGGCCCATGTCTGAGAGTGTCGTCCAGACGCGCGGCCTGACGATGCGGTTCGGCGGCGTCACCGCGGTCGACGCGGTCGACTTCTCGCTGCGCCGCAACGAGCTGCGCTGCCTGATCGGCCCGAACGGTGCCGGCAAGAGCACCTTCTTCAAGTGCATCACCGGCATGCTCAAATGCACCTCGGGCGAAGTCTGGATCAATGGGCACGAGACGACGAACTGGGATCCGCATCAGGTGGCGCGGCTCGGCGTCGGCATCAAGACCCAGGTTCCGAGCGTGCTCGACGGCTTCACCGTCCGCGAAAATGTCTGGCTGGCGGCGCACCGCGTCACCGCCGCGGACGGCGTGGCGTCGCGCGTTGCGGAAGCGATGGAACGGCTGGCCGTGTCGTCGCTGGCCGACAGCATGGTCGGAAGCCTGTCGCATGGCGAACGCCAGCGTGTCGAACTGTCGATGATCCTCGCGTCGCGACCCTGGCTGATCCTGCTGGACGAGCCGGCGGCCGGGCTGACCGCGGCCGAGATCGCGACGCTCGGACACATCGTCACCGACCTCAGCCGCGACGCGGCGATCGTCATCGTCGAGCACGACATGCAGTTCATCCGCTCGATCGCCGGTCTGGTCACCGTGTTCGCCCAGGGCCGGATCCTGATGGAGGACCAGGTCGACAAGGTCATGGCGGACGCGCGTGTCCGCGAAGTCTATCTCGGACGGAAGAACTGACCTGATGACAAGCCAGGACGCACTGACGGTCAGGTCTCTCTCCGCCGGTTACGGGCGGATTCCCGTGCTGCGCGGCATCGACCTGAGCGTCGCCCAAGGTGAGATCGTCGGCATTCTCGGCCACAACGGCATGGGCAAGTCGACGCTGATCAAGTCCATGATGGGCATGATCCCGGTCTCCGGCGGTTCGATCGTCCTGCTGGGCGAGGATGTGACCAGGCTGCCGCCGCACATGCGCGCGCATCGCGGCATGGGCTACGTCCCGCAAGGGCGCGGCATCTTCCCGAAACTCACCGTTCGCGACAATCTGCGCCTGGCCTATCAGGGCTATGGCGAGACCCGCGAGGACGCGGCGGTCGAACGCGCCTTGCGCGATTTTCCGCGCATCGAACGGCTGCTCGACCGCGCCGGCGGATCGCTGTCCGGCGGCGAGCAGCAATTGCTGGCGCTCGCCCGCTGTCTCGTCGGCGATCCGTGGCTGCTGCTGCTCGACGAGCCGACCGAAGGCATCCAGCCGTCGATCATCGAGGAAATCGAGGAGACGCTGATCAGGCTGCGCCGCGAGCGCGGGCTGACGATCGTTCTCGTCGAACAGAATTTCGACTTCATCGCCTCCCTGTCGGACCGGGTCGTCGTGCTCGAACGCGGAGCGCTGACGCAAGAGCTGGATGCGAATCAGCTTGCCGATCCGGCGCAGGTCGAGGCCTTTCTGGGACTCGGCGCCGCCCGGCGCACCCGCGGCGGTTCGACACCGCCGGCGCCCGCCCGCTCCGCCGCGGGGGGTGCGGGTATCCTGGTGTTCGACGGGGTGTCGAAGAACGGCGCGCCGCGATCGACTGCGCACCAGCCGGCTGCGCGGCCCGTGCCGGCTGCGCGGTCGGACAGAATTCCACCCGCAAGTGACGTACCGAGGTTCCCGGCCATGACCGTCAAGCGCCCGACACTCAACCAGATGCGCCACATGAGCGAAGCGCTTGGCTTCTCGATGGGCGACGAGGAATTGTCGCGCTATCTCGGCATCATGGAGCCCTATTTCCAGGGCTACGATCGGATCAGCTCGGAAGCCGATTTCCTGCCGGACGTGCGCTATCCGCGCGCACCGGGTTACCGGCCGGAAGGTCCGGAAAACAGCCTGAATGCCTGGTACTACAAGACCGACATCCGGGGCGCTCCGTCCGGTCCGCTGAGCGGCAAGCGCATCGCCGTCAAGGACACGGTCTGCGTCGCCGGCGTGCCAATGATGAACGGCTCTGCCATCATGGAAGGCTATACGCCGGAGATCGATGCGACGATCGTCACGCGCATGCTCGATGCGGGTGCCACGATTGCCGGCAAATCGACTTGCGAAAACCTCTGCCTGTCGGGCGGCAGCCATACCAGCGCGACAGGGCCGGTCCACAACCCGTACAAGCGGGGCTACATGTCGGGCGGGTCGTCGAGCGGCTCCGCCGTGCTGGTCGCCATCGGCGAGGTCGACATGGCGATCGCCGGCGACCAGGGCGGATCGATCCGTATCCCGTCGGCCCATTGCGGCGTCTACGGCATGAAGCCGACGCACGGCCTGGTGCCCTACACCGGCGTGATGGGCGTCGAGCAGACCATCGATCATGTCGGTCCGGTCACCCGAACCGTCGCCGACAATGCGCTGCTTTTGGAAGTGCTCGCCGGCGAGGACGGGCTCGACCCGCGCCAGTACCAGCCGAGGGTCGAACGCTACGGCGATGCCGTGGGTCGGGGCTGCCGCGGCCTGCGCATCGGCATTCTGCGCGAAGGTTTCGGCCGTCCGGAGAGCGAGGCCGACGTCGACCGCAAGGTGCGGGCGGCGGCGGAGCGCTTCAAGGCTCTCGGCGCCGACGTCGAGGAGGTTTCGATCCCCGGACATAGGCTCGGCCCCGATTACTGGACCGCCATCACGGTCGAAGGGCTTCAGGACATGATGATGCACGGCAACGGCGGCGGCACCAACTATCGTGGGCTTTTTCTGCCGAGCATGACCGATCATTTCGCCAACTGGCGCAACCGCGCCGACGAGCTGTCGTCCAGCCTCAAGGTGTGCATGTTCCTCGGCGAGTATTTCCAGACGCGCTATCGCGGCCGCTTCTATGGCAAGTCGCAAAACCTGATGCGCCGTCTGCGCAGCCAGTATCAGGCGGCGTTCCGGCGCTTCGACCTGCTCGTCATGCCGACCGTGCCGATGAAGGCGTCGCCGATTCCGCCGTTCGACGCGCCGCTTGATCTCTATGTCCGGAGGGCCTTCGAGGCCATCGGCAACACGGCGCCATTCAATTCCGGCGGTTTTCCTGCGATGAACGTGCCCTGCGGCATGAGCGAGGGGTTGCCGATCGGCATGATGCTGGTCGCCGACGATTACGCCGAAAGCACGATCTATCGCGCGGCCTCGGCGTTCGAAGGACTTGGAGACTGGCGCGCCATGTAGTCGGGGAGGCCGTTATGAGCATCTTGTCGCAATCGATGGCGGACGGCCTGTCCGTCAGTCTTTGGGGCCGCAACGATGCGGTGGATCGTCCTGGCCCGCAGTTGGCGCCGGTCGACGGCAGATCCTATGTCGCGGGCGACCGCACCTATCCGCTCAGGCACGCCACGATATCGGCGATCTTTTCCGAGACCGTGGCGCGTTTCGGGCCGCGCGAAGCCGCGTCGTTCCCACAGTTCGGGAAACGCTACACCTATTATGACCTCGACCGCGAAGTGGATGGCTTTGCCGGTGGGCTGCTCAGTCTCGGCCTCAACCGGGGCGATCGCATCGGCATCTGGGCGCCGAATCGTCCCGAGTGGCTGATCACCCAGTTTGCGGCCGCACGCGTCGGCCTCGTCCTCGTTACCATCAACCCGGCATACCGGCTCTCGGAGCTCGAATATGCGCTGAACAAGGTCGGCTGCAAGGCGCTGGTGACGGCCACGACCTTCAAGTCGTCGGACTACGTCGCCATGCTCCGCCAGTTGGCGCCGGAGATCGACCATTGCGAACCCGGCCGGCTGGTCTCCGCGCGGCTTCCCGCGCTGAAGGCGGTGATCCGCATGGGCTCCGGGAAGACGGCGGGCATGCTCAACTTCGACGACGTGCCGGCAATGGGCGGACCGGCGCAGATCATGCGGCTCGACGCGATCACCAGCGAACTCGACCCGGACGATGCGATCAACATCCAGTTCACCTCCGGCACCACGGGATCGCCGAAAGGCGCGACGCTGACCCACTACAACATCGTCAACAATGCGACGTTCAACGCCCGGGCGATGGGGTTCACCGAGGCGGACCGCGTCTGCATTCCGGTGCCGCTCTATCATTGCTTCGGCATGGTCCTGGGCGCGCTCGCCTGCGTGGCCAGCGGCGCGGCGATGGTGTTTCCCGGCGAATCCTTCGAGGCGGGCGCGACGTTGCAGACAGTGGCGGCTGAGCGCTGTACGGCGCTCTACGGCGTGCCGACGATGTTCGTGTCGATGCTCGACCATCGCGATTTCGCCAGGCACGACTACGCTTCGCTCCGCACCGGCATGATGGCCGGCGCTCCCTGTCCGATCGAAGTGATGCGCCGGGTGATCAAGGATCTGCACATGCCGCAGGTCACGATCGGCTACGGCATGACGGAGACCAGCCCGCTGTCGTTCCAGAGCGGCATGGATGACGCGCTGGCGGATCGCGTCGGCACGGTGGGACGCGTTCACCCGCATGTCGAGGTCAAGATCATCGACGGGAACGGACGCACGACGCCGGTCGGCGAGAGCGGCGAATTGTGCACGCGCGGCTATTCGGTGATGCGCGGCTACTGGGATGATGAGGAGCGCACCAGGGAATCCATCGACGACGGCGGATGGATGCACACCGGCGATCTCGCCACGATCGACGCGCGCGGCTATTGCCGGATCGTCGGGCGCGTCAAGGACATGATTATCCGCGGCGGCGAGAATGTCTATCCGGCCGAAGTCGAGGAATATCTCTACCGGCATCCGTCGGTCGCCGAGGCGCAGGTGTTCGGCGTTCCCGATCCGACCTATGGAGAGGAGGTTTGCGCCTGGATCGTCCTCCAGCCGGGCCGCCAGGCGACCGAGGAGGAGATCAAGGCGTTCTGCCGCGGCCAGATCGCCCACTACAAGATCCCGAGACACGTCCGCTTCAGGGACGTGCTGCCGATGACGGTGACCGGCAAGCCGCAGAAATTCCTCATGCGCGATGCCATGATCGCGGAACTGGAATCCGGGAGCGGTCCGGCGCATTCTCCCGTGCGCCACCGTGAAGAAAGTGCGGCGTCGGCGGCGACCGGCGCTGCGAGGGGAGCGAACGACATGGTCAAGAGGCCGCGCGGCTATATCAGCTACACGGAGCGGATGGCGCGCTTCCGCCTGGACGACGTGCTGGCCGAGGTGCTGGGAACGACCGGCGGCGATCTCAATGCCTGCGTGCTCTGCTGCGATCGCCATTGCGGAAACGGCAAGATCGCGCTGCGCTTCGTATCGGCGGCCGGCGACCTCACGACGTACACTTTTGACGACCTGCGCAGGATGTCGATCCGCGGCGCCCATATGCTGACGCGGGCCGGTGTGAAAGCGGGCGATGTCGTTGCCGGCCTGCTGCCGCGCATTCCGGAACTCGTCGCGATGATCCTTGCGACCTGGCGCATCGGGGCGGTCTATCAGCCGCTGTTCACGGCCTTCGGCCCCAAGGCCATCGAACATCGCTTCGATACGGCGAATACCCGGTTCGTGGTGACGAACGCGGCCAATCGCGGCAAGCTCGCCGACATCGCCAACTGCCCGGCGATTGCGACATTGGTCGTTCCGGGCGACATGCTGCCGAGCGGCGATATCGATCTGCACGGAGCGCTGAGCGCCGGGCCGGACAGATTCGAGCCGGTCGTCCGCAACGCCGACGATTTGATCATGATGATGTCGACCTCGGGCACGACGGGGCTTCCGAAAGGCGTCCCCGTGACGATCTCCGCCCTGCCATCCTTCGCCGTCTACATGCGCGATGCGATCGATCTCAGGGACGACGATATTTTCTGGAACATCGCCGATCCCGGCTGGGCTTATGGCCTCTACTACGCGGTGACCGGTCCGCTGCTGCTCGGGCGGCCGACCCTGCTCTACGAGGGCGCGTTCACGGTGGACTCGACCTACAGCATCATCAGCCGCTTCGGCGTGACCAATCTCGCCGGCTCGCCGACGGCCTATCGCGGACTGATCGCGGCCGGGGCGGAGCCGGCCGCGAAGATCAAGGGCAAGCTGCGCGTCGTCAGCAGCGCCGGCGAACCGCTCAATCCGGAAGTCATACGATGGTTCGAGGCGACGCTGTCGGTGCCGATCAACGACCACTATGGCCAGACCGAGACGGGAATGACCGTAAACAACCATCACGGGCTCGATCATCCGGTACGAGCCGGATCGGCCGGCTACGCCATGCCGGGCTATCGTGTCGCCGTGCTCGATGAGGCGGGGCGGGAACTCGGGCCCAATCGGCCGGGCATTCTGGCTGTCGACATCGCCCGCTCGCCGCTGATGTGGTTCAAGGGATACTACCGGAACGACACGCCGGCGATCAAGGATGGCTACTATGCCACCGGCGATACCGTCGAACTGACGGAGGACGGGGCAATAAGCTTCGTCGGCCGTGCCGACGACGTCATCACCACGTCGGGATACCGGATCGGCCCGTTCGATGTGGAAAGCGCGTTGATCGAGCATCCGGCCGTGACCGAAGCGGCTGTCGTCGGAGTGCCCGACCCGGAGCGCACGGAGATCGTGAAGGCGTTCGTTATCCTCGCATCCGGCTTCAAGGGATCGCCGCAACTCGCAGAGGAGTTGCGGCTCCACGTGCGCCGGCGCCTTTCGGCCCATGCCTATCCGCGCGAGATCGATTTCGTCACCGAACTGCCGAAGACGCCGAGCGGCAAGATCCAGCGCTTCATTCTGCGCAAGGCCGAGGTCGACAAGCAGCGGGCGGCGAAGCACTGAGTACGGGCATACCGCAACGGCCTGGATCGCGACCGGGCCGCGTGTGCGGTCGGCCTGCATTCCCTGATTACCGTGGACGATCAGCTCGCGGCCATTCGCTTCATCCTCGATGAAGCGAATGGCATTCCGCAATCCAGGCTGTGCGGTGACCGATCTCATCGACGTGGCGGTCGGCGAGGTGGACGGATATCCGGGCCTGGGCATTTCCGCCCGGGATCTCATGGTGGTTCTGCCGATCCTGGAGCAGGTCGGGGTAGCGACCACGATCGACCGAGGTTCCGTGGATCTCCCGCAAAAGCTTCGCTTTGCCTGCGGAACGCCGGAATTTCTTCAGGTCTTTGCCGGTGCGCCTCATGATGCCGCGACCCCTGTCCTCGGCCGTGAAAATCAGTTGTAGTGTCGGGCTGCGACAGACATTTCCGTCTTCCGCCGTTTCGATGCGATCAGGGGAATAGGTGTGAGCGGTTCGATCGTTCTGCTCAACTTGGCCGGTGCCGTGGCGCTGCTGCTGTTTGCCACCCGCATGGTGCGCACAGGCGTCGAACGCGCCTATGGCGACGTGCTGCGGCTCAAGCTGCGCGGCCTGCTGCGCAATCCGGTGCTGGCCGTCGGAGCCGGCGCGGCGCTGGCGATCGCCTTGCAAAGCGCCACGGCGGTGGCGCTGCTGGTCGGCTCCTTCGTCGGCTCCAACATCGTCGGCGGCACCGCCGGTCTGCTGGCCGCCCTTGGCGCCGACCTCGGCTCGTCCATCGTGGTGAAGCTGCTCAGCTTCGATCTGTCCCTGCTGGTGCCGCTCTGCCTTGTCGCCGGCACGGTGCTGTTCATGTCCACCGAGCGGCGCGATCTTCTGCAGCTCGGCCGCATCCTGATCGGTATCGGCCTGCTCATCCTGTCGCTGCGACTGATCGGCGAGGCCTCGCATCCGCTGCGCGACAGCCGGCTGCTGCCGGTGATCATCCAATATCTCGCCAGCGATCCGGCGACGGCCTTCCTGGTCGCGGCAGTGCTCACCTGGCTGTTCCATTCGAGCGTCGCAGCGATCCTTCTGTTCATGACGCTCGCCGCGCGCGACATCGTGCCGGTGGAACTCGGCGTGGTGCTGATCCTCGGCGCAAATGTTGGTGGCGGCCTGATCGCCTTCATGCTGTCGCGTGCCTCGCCGCCGAAATCGCGCATCGTGCCGATCGGCAACCTGATGATGCGCGGCGTCGGCGCCCTGGTCGCGCTGCTGACGATCACCCTGGCGCATCCGCCGCTCGACCTTTTGGGCGACAAGCCGGCCACCGTCATGGTCAACTTCCACATCGCCTTCAACCTGGCGCTGGCGCTGGTCGGCATGCCGATGGCCGGTCTGGTCGCCGGGATGGCGGAGCGGGCCGCCATGATGAACGCTCCTGCCACGCCGGCGGAGACCCTCGACACGGCAGAGGTTTCCGCGCTGGATGCCGGCGCGCTGACCGCACCGAGCCAGGCGCTGGCCAACGTGACGCGCGAGGTGGTGCGGCTCTGCGAGACCGTGGAGCTCATGCTGACCCGCATCATCGAGCTCTACGAGGCGGCCGACGACGGCAGGATCAAGGCGCTGGCGGCGCTCGATGACCGCATCGACCGCAAGCATCAGGCGATCAAGCTCTATCTCGCCAGGATCGCACCGAACCGGCTTTCGCAGGACGAGGCGCTTCGCTACCAGGAACTGATCGGCGCCTGCATCAAGCTGGAACAGGTCGGCGACATCATCGTGCACAACATGCTGGTGCATGTGCGCAAGAAATGGGAGCGGGGGCTGGAATTCACGCCCGAGGGCTGGCGCGAGCTCTCCTCCTTTCACGCCGCGGTGCTTGCCAATGCCCGCATGGCCTTCAACATTCTCGTGTCGCGGGATGCCGGCTCGGCGCGCCGGCTGGTGGCGGAGAAGGATCGGCTGCGCGATCTCGAGAAGGCGGCCAACGCCAGCCATTTCGACCGGCTGCGCGACGGCAGCGCCAAGAGCGTCGAGACCAGTTCGATCCATCTCGACACCATTCGCGACCTCAAGCAGATCAACTCGCTGCTGGCCTCCATCGCCTATCCCGTTCTGGAGGAGCACGGTCTGCTCAGCGCCTCGCGCCTGAAGGGCGTTTGATCCGGCAACTCGATCGAGGGGAAACGGCTGGTCGAATGACCGCTTGACCCGGTCGCCTGGCGGAGCCGTGCGCCCGAGCGCCGCTGCGCCTGGCAGATCGCTGCGGCGCTCGGCTGGTTTCCGCATCGTCGATGGCGATCATCCGCCATCCGATCCTGGCTCGGTTCAAGACGTTGCCTTGCCGACCTCGCTGCCCGGCCGACCTGTCAGGATAGCGCCGGTGACGAGGTGAACGAGATGATCCGCCCGCGGCGCGAACGAGGGTTGGTCGACCGCCCAGCCGAGTGCCGTTATCAGGGCGAACAGGTCGTCCCCATTCATATCGGCGCGGGCCGTTCCCTCGCCCTGGGCACGCAGCAGCAGTCGTGCGCCTGCCGAGTGCACCGCCGCGCACGACGCATAGAGAGCGGAGTCCGGGTTCGTGTGGGCGGCCGCCATCATGGCGACGACGCCCCTGTAGCCTTGGGTGAAGGTTACCAATTCCCGAAACCAGGAGAGAAGGGCTTCGTCGGCCGAAGTCGCGGTTTCGAGCTCGGCTGCCCTGCGCGTCAGAGCGTCCAGATTGGTGCACAGCAACGCCTCGAACAAGGCTTCCCGCGTCGGGAAATGACGAAGCAGCGTGGCCAGGCCGACGCCGGCCCGGCGGGCGATATCGCGCATCGACACGTCGGCGCCATGCTCGGTGGCGACGTCGCGCGCGACGCTGAGAATCTGGCTGCGATTTTTTTCTGCGTCGGCGCGCATGGATCGTCTTGATAAATGGATCAGTGATCCGTATATTTGGATCGGTGATCCATTCAATAGGCTGCCTGGGCTGCGATGGCAACAGGCGCTGCCCGACACGGCGGAAGGACAAGTCATGGGAAAGCTCGAGGGTAAGGTCGCGGTCATCACCGGCGGCGCTACCGGCATCGGCCGCGCCGCGGCAAAGCGCTTCATCGAAGAAGGCGCCTTCGTCTTCATCTTCGGTCGCCGGCAGGAGGCGCTCGACGCCGCGGTGGCCGATCTCGGGTCCAATGCCCGCGCCGTGAAGGGCTCGGTCTCCGATGAAGCGGACCTCGACCGGCTCTTCGCGGCGGTGAAGGGCGAGCGCGCAGGCCTCGACATCGTCTTCGCCAATGCCGGGGCGGGAAGTCCGCTTCCACTCGGCAAGATTACCGGCGAGCACATCGACGAAACATTCGACACCAATGTGAAGGGTACGATCTTCACGGTCCAGAAGGCGCTGCCGCTGATGGGTGAGGGCGGTTCGATCATCCTGACCGGATCGAGCGCCGGCACTACGGGCGCTCCGGCATTCAGCGCCTACAGCGCCAGCAAGGCGGCGGTGCGCAACCTCGCGCGGACCTGGGCGGAGGACCTGAAGGGCACGGGTATCCGGGTCAACGTGCTGTCGCCCGGGGCGACAGCCACCGAACTCGCCAAGGAAGCGCTGGGCGAGGAAGGCCAGAAGGTCTTCGCCGCGATGACTCCGCTGCGGCGCATGGCCGATCCGGCGGAGATCGCAGCGGTGGCCGCCTTTCTGGCATCACCCGACAGCAGCTTCATGACTGCCAGCGAGGTCGCGGTCGACGGCGGCCTGGCGCAACTCTGACCGGCTGAGCCCGACCGGGCGTCATTCAAAATGGTCGGAGCCCGCAGGGCTCGGTAAACCGAGGGAAATAGATGAGTTACGCAATCATCGGCTTCGGCAGGATCGGCCAGGCTCTGTCCAAGGCGTTTGCGCGCAACGGCATCGAAGTGTCCGTGGCAACCAGGCGCGACCCGGAAAGCCTAGCGTCCGATGCGGCGGCGATCGGCCCCACGATCATTCCCAAAACACTGGCGGAAGCCGTCAAGGCGGACATCATCTTTCTGGCGGTCCGTTTCGAGTCTCACCCGGATGTCGCGAAGGCGCTTCCCACCTGGCAGGGCAAGACCATCGTCGATGTGACCAATGCCTACGGCGCGCCGCCCGAGGAATTGGGAGGGCAGCCTTCGTCCCAGGTCGTTGCGCAGGCCTTCTCGGGTGGACGACTGGTCAAGGGCTTCAACCATTTGGGCGCTGCCGTCCTTGCCCGGGACCCGGCCGTTGAGGGCGGCAGGAGAGTGGTGTTCCTGGCGAGCGACGACGACGGCGCCGCGACGGATGTCGGTGCGCTTGCGGAAGATCTCGGTTTCGCGCCGATCAAGCTGGGCGGCCTTTCGGAAGGCGGGCTGCTGGTCCAGGCACGTGGCAACACCTGGGGTCGGCTGATCTTCAAGGATCTGGTCAAGTTCGACGGATGAATGGCGCATGGGCGCCACCTGAGCCGCCAAGGCGCCGGCCGAGCAGCCTGCGCCGGAGCGCCGCGGGAAACAGTGCCGGCACCGGGTCCGGCGCGTCGCATCTCCTGCCCGGGCAGCCCGCGGACGGCGGTCTTCTAGGCCGGCGATATCGTACCCGCCAGAACGAGACCGAGCGGCTTCTCGCTTCCCGCCAGGGCGGCGGGAATGATGATGGTGGTGTTGATTGAAGCCGCTTCCGGCTGAACGACCTGCGTGACCGCGACGCCGTCCGTTTCGATCCAATGAACCAACCAGAAGCCGGGCGCGATCGCTACCGCGTGATAGCTTTCTTCCGCCGAACGTCCCTTGTCCTGGCCTTCGAGGCACGTCCAGCGCAGCCGGCTGCCTTGCAGATACTCGACGCGGTAGATCGCGCCATTGTCATAGGAAATCCGTATGGTCTTCTGGTCGAACATCAAGCGCCCTCTCCAAGGGTTGCGGCGTCGTCGGCTGGCGTCGGCAGGGGGCAGATGGATCGAACCCCTCTTCCTGCGCAGAAACCGAGGCTTCCCCGGCCCCGGCCGACACCTGCCAAAATCCGGAATTGAACTTCAGAAATTTATCTGATATTTCACATGAATTAATTGTGAAATAGCACAAGGCGCCGGCGATGGGAAGCCCCCGAGCCCCGGCCTCGACCGGAGGCGCTTTGCGCATCCATCTCCAAGGGAAGTCCAGATGACGGCCAGCCACAAAGTTGCATTGTTTCCCGGAAGCCTGCGCAGGCACGGGATGACTCGGCGGCTCGGCAGGATTCTGGCGGAACTGGCGCCGCCGACGCTCGCCATCGAAACCGTCGAGATCGGCGGCCTGCCTCTCTACGATGCCGATCTGGAGGCCGCCGCGCCGTCGGCATGGCTGGACTTGCGCCGGCAATTGCAAGGCGCCGACGCGGTGCTCTTCGTCACGCCGGAGCACAACCGCTCCATTCCGGCCGCCCTGAAGAACGCGATCGATGTCGGTTCGCGTCCCTATGGCGAGAATTCATGGGCCGGCAAGCCCGGCGCGATCGTCAGTTTCTCGACCGGCGCCATGGGCGGGTTCGGCGTCAACCACCATCTGCGTCAATGTCTGGTTTTCGTCGACGTGCCGACGATGCAGCAGCCGGAGGTCTATCTCGGCAACGCCGATGCCGTCATCGACGAGCGGGGGCGCATGGTCAGTGAAAGCGCGGAAGATTTCCTCCGCCAGTTCATGACGGCGTTCGCGGACTGGATCTCCCTGACGAGGCGATAGGCCGGCCCGCCGGTGTCAGCGGCCATCGGCATGTCGTCGCAAAGACATCGCGGCCATGTCGCGGGCACCGTCATCCGGGCCCGGCCTCCATGATGCGGCGGCGCAGGCTTTCGATATGTGCCGACATCGCCTCCGCGGCGGCTTTGGGGTTTCGCTCCACGATGGCCGCCAGAAGGTTGCCGTGCTCGTTGCCGGTCTGCTTGAAGTCGTGGAATTGCCAGAGCGGCAGGAACCAGATCCGCGACATGCGCTCGTGGATGGTGCGAAGGAAATCCGCCAGCAGCCGGTTGCCCGTCGCCTCGGCGACTTTCACGTGGAACTGGCGGTCCAGTTCCATCAGCTTTGTCTTGCTGGCGGTGCCGCGAAGCTCCTCGTAATTGGCATAAAGGTCGCGCAGCGCTTGAAGATCTGCGTCCTGGATCTTTTCAGCGCATTGCGCCGCGCAATAGGGCTCGACAAGCGCGCGCGCTTCCAGCGCCAGGAAAATCTCGCTCAGCGAGTCGGAGCGCACCAGAACGCCCTTGCGCGGAATTATCTCGACAAGACCCTCCTGCTGCAATCGGTGCAGGGCCTGGTGGACCGGTGTGCGCCCGAGTCGCAGATCGTTCGACACCTGCGTCTCCTGAAGGAACTGGCCGGGCACATATTGCGCCGAGATCAGCTTCTCCTTGATCTGCTCATAGGCTTGCTCCGACAGGTTTTTTGGAGCCTTTGCGACAGCGCGGCCGCCGCGACCGGCCGCCTTCCTCGAAGGACTTCTCATCTGATATCCGATCCTGTTTCAGTGGGCTTTCCGCAAATACGTTTGACACACTTATAATATATCAAAAAAATATGAGAAGACGGAAGCCGTTCGGCGAGATTGCCCGTTCGCATCCGCCCGGAAGCCCGCCGGCGGCGGCGCGGACGGTCTCCAGCCGCCGCAATCAGCCATTTTGATCGCTCCAGCGGGCTTTGGGGTGGTCCAGGCATGGCGCTTCCGCAAAGCAAGCCGGGCAGCACGTCCTGTCTTTCCAGGACGAGCGGCGGCTGCAGATACGTCCGGGCCGGGCACGATCAGCGCGGGATCGAAATCGGGGTGCCAGCTTGATGCGCTGTTCTGCATTGGCGGCGATCGCTCCCTGCCGTAGGCCATGCGGCGATCCTAAACGAAAAATCGAATTGAACTATTGAAATTCGTCTGATATTTCATGCCACGGTTTTTGGCACAACACGGCAATTGGGTTCGAGCAGGAGATATTGATGTCGCGCAGCGGAACGGACTATGTCGAGAGCCTTCGTGACGGGCGGCGGATCTATATCAATGGCGAACTCGTTTCCGATCACGTCGATCATCCGGCATTCAAGACGGCCATTCGCTCGGCGGCCAGGCTCTACGACTACCAGGCTGCCAATCCGGAGGAGATGACGTTCACCACGCCGACAGGCAAGCGGGTCAACCGCTCCTGGGAGCTTCCCGACACCCGCGAGAAACTGGTCCGGCGCGGGCTTGCCGCCCAGGCATGGGCCGCTCAAAGCTATGGCTGGCTCGGCCGCTCGCCCGATCATGTGCCGGCGGCAATTACCGGCATGCTCACCCACATCGAGGTGTTCGAGGAGTACGACAGGAAGCGCGCCGCCGCGCTGCGCGACTACTATGAATATGCGCGTGATCGCGACCTGGCGATGACCTACACCATCGTCAATCCGCAGGGAGACCGCTCCAAGCTGGCCAGCGAGCACGAGGACAAATACCACAGCCTCGGTGTGGTGGACGAGGATGCGGAAGGCATCACGGTGCGTGGGGCGAAGATGCTGGGGACCTCCGCTCCGCTGGCGGAGGAGGTCCTGGTCGGCGTCCAGAACCCGCTGAAGGAAGGAGCGGACGACATCTACGCCCTGTCGTTCGCCATGCCTCTCGCGGCAAAGGGGATAAAGATCCTGTCGCGCAAATCCTACGAGGCCGACGCTCACTCAGAATTCGACAATCCCCTTGCAAGCCGGTTCGACGAGAACGACGCGGTCGTCTACTTCGACGACGTGAAAGTGCCGTGGGACCGTGTCTTCGTCTACAAGAAGACGGCGATGTGCCGTGCGCAGTTCCACGCCACTGCCGCGGAAATCCTGATGAACACGCAGAGCCAGGCCCGTTATTCGGTCAAGCTGAAATTCCTCGCCGGACTGGCCCGCCGCATGGCGGAGACGACCGGCGTCATCAACTTCCCGGCAATCCAGGAGTCGCTCGGCAACCTCGCTTCGCAGGCGATGGTCATCGACGGGATGTTCCGCTCGCTGATTCATGATCCGATCGAGCACAACGGCTACTTCATACCGCGCCAGTTGCAGATCTACACGGCTCAGGCCTACAGCCAGGAACTCTATCCCGCCTTTGTCACCGCCATTCGCAAACTGGCGGGCGGCGGCGTGATCATGCTGCCTTCGGGCAGCGAGGATTTCGACAATCCCGACATGGCACGGCTCATCGGCAAGACGCAGTATTCGTCCGTCGCCAGCCCCGAAGAGCGGGTGAAGCTGATGAAGCTCGGATGGGATGCGCTCGGGTCCGAATTCGGCTCGCGCCATACCCAATACGAGATGTTTTACAACGGGCCGCATTTCGCCGCGCTGCTGCGGGTCTTCGGCGCCTTCGATTGGGCTGGCGCGACCGGAATGGTCGACGACCTTCTCGGCAGCTACGGCCGTGGATCCGCCAAGCGCGAGGCGGCCGAGTAATGACGTCTCTCTCGCCGTCGCTGCCGATCGAAGGCCAGGCCCAGGGGCTGCCGGTCAACATCGAACATTTCCGGCGGGGAATGCGGCGGCTGACCGGTGCGGTCAATCTGGTCACGACGATGCACCGGGACCAGCCTCACGGGCTGACCGCGACGGCGGTCTGCTCGTTGTCGGGTCAGCCGCCACGTCTCCTGGCATGCGTCAATGTGGCGGGCAAGACATTCGACTATATCCTGCAGTCTCGACGCATGGGCGTCAGCGTCCTGGCCTACCGGCACCTCGACCTGGCAAAGGCTTTCGCGAACATGGTCGATATCGGCCGGGAGAAGCGCTTTTCCGATGCCGCCTGGGCCTGGACCGATACCGGCGCGCCGGTTCTTTCGGATGCCCTGGTGGCGTTTGACTGCGTGGTCGACGAACTCTTCGTCACGCCGTCGCACGGCGTCATCATCGGAGAGATCAAACAGGTGCGCTTCGGCCCCGAGGGCGATCCGCTGCTCTACAACGAAGGTGTGTTCACGACCCTTCGCGCAACTCCCTGACACCGGCATTCACCTTTCAGCAAGAGGCTCGACATGAACGTCCAGACATCCTCCGCCGCATCTCGAATACTCGCGTCGCTCGGCATCGCCGAGGTGAACGCCGGCGCGTGCAGTGGCAGGAATGGTTGGTCGGCGGTCGACCCGGCCAATGCCTTTGCGTCGATCAATCCTTCGACGGAGCAGCCGATCGCCCGGATCACCCCGGCCACCCACCAGGATCTGAAACAGGCGGTGGATGTGGCGTCGGAAGCCTTCCGTTCCTGGCGCATGGTTCCTGCCCCCAAGCGCGGCGAGCTCATCGGGCGTATCGGAGAATTGCTGGCCGAGCACAAGGACGCGCTGGGCGCGCTGCTGTCGCTGGAAACGGGCAAATCGCTCGCCGAAGGCAAGGGCGAGATCGGCGAAATGGTCGACATGGCAAAGTTCGCCGTCGGTCAGTCGCGCATGCTCTACGGCTTTACCATGCAGTCGCAGCGCAACGATCACCGCATGTACGATCAATGGTTGCCGCTGGGCGTCGTCGGCATCATCACGGCGTACAACTTCCCCGCCGCGCCTTGGTCCTGGAATGCGCTGGTCGCCGCCGTGTGTGGCAACACGGTCGTCTGGAAGCCCAGCCCGAAGGTGGCGCTGCCCGCCATCGCCATTCAGCACCTGTGCAACCAGGCGATGAATGAATTGGGATATGAGGGGATCTTCTCGCTGGTCATTCCGTCGGACGAGGACGTTTCCGAGGCGCTGGTGCGCGACAGGCGCGTGCAGGTCGTCTCCTTCACGGGATCGAGCAGGATCGGCCGGAGGGTCTCCCAGATCCTGGCGGAGGATTTGGGGCGCCGTCACCTGCTCGAATGTTCGGGGAACAATGGCTGCATTCTCGACGAGAGCGCCGATCTCGATCTTTCGATCGCCGCCATCACCTTCGGAGCCCTGGGAACGACGGGCCAGCGCTGCACCAGCACGCGCCGGCTGATCGTGCACAAGAGCCGCACCAAGGAGGTGGTGGAACGCCTGAAGAAGGCCTACGCCAAGATCAAGATGGGCGATCCCTTCCAGCCGGGCACCCTCATAGGTCCGCTGATCGACAAGCCGGCGATCCGCGAGTTCGAGAAGGCGGTAGCCGAAGCCAGGGCGCTTGGCGGCGAGGTCGTGTATGGCGGCAATGTCATGCCTGGCCCGGGCTACTATGTCGAGCCGACGATCATCCTGGCCAGGAACGACTGGCCCTGCGTCCAGCACGAGACCTTCGCCCCGATCCTCTATGTGATCGAGTACGAGACCTTCGACGAGGCGCTGGATCTGCACAACGGCGTGCCGCAGGGGCTGGCTTCCGGCATCCAGAGCACGGACATCCGCCACATCGAGGCGTTTCTTTCGGCCAAGGGCAGCGACTGCGGCATCGCCAAGGTCAACATGGGCACCACCGGCGCCGACATCGGCGCCGCTTTCGGCGGCGAGAAGGAAACCGGCGGCGGTCGGGCGAGCGGCTCGGAGTCCTGGAAGTCCTACATGCGGCGCCAGAGCGTCGCCATCAACTGGGGCGAGGAGACGCCGTGGCGCAAGCTGCTCGAAGCGTAGCGCGGCCATTGTCCGACCGGGAAATGTGAACCGCAGGCAGCGCAGGAGAGGGACACAATGAGCGCGGTGCGCGAAGAGTCGCTTGGCAAGCTCGCCCACGTCAATGTGGCGACCATCACCAACTGCCTGTTGAAACGCGGTTTGCGCAACCAGTTCCTGCATGGCGTGGCCCCGGTCGCTCCGGCCGGGCGCAACATGGTCGGCCCCGCCTTCACGCTGCGTTTCATACCGTCGCGCGAGGATATAGACACCATGGCCGGCTACCAGCTCGAGAGCCACGTGCAGAGGCGCGCCATGGAGGAATGCCCGCCGGGTGCCGTGCTCGTCGTCGACGCCCATGGCGACGCCCGCGCGGCATCAGCCGGAGACCTGCTCATCGGGCGTCTGAAGGCGCGCGGCTGTGCCGGCATCGTCACGGATGGCGGCTACCGGGACATTCCCGGAATCGTCAAGACGAGGCTGCCGGCCTATCAGCGGCAGACCGCTTCGCCGGCGACGCCGATCGCTCTCCACCCGGCCGATCTCAACCTGCCGATCGGTTGCGCCGGCGTTGCGGTCTATCCGGGCGATATCGTCGTCGGCGATGCGGAAGGCGTGGTCGTCATTCCCGCGCATCTGGTCGACGAAGTGGCCGGCGAGGCGTTTGCCACCACGCAATACGAGGAATTCGCGGAGGAGAAGATCGCCGAGGGCCGCTCGATTTTCGGGCTTTTCCCGGCGACGGAAGCGAGCCTGCGCGAATATGAGGCCTGGAAAAGCCGGAAGGGTTGACGCGCGCCGACGCGCATCGCGCGCCGCATCTTTCGCGCCGTGCGCCCTCCCGCTGCCGCGCATGGCATGCGGAGGACCGTTCCCGGCTCATGCGTCCATCGCCCATCCCTCGCCACAAGGGGGAGGGGGATCTTGCTGCCGCTGTGCAGCACGAAATCTCCGATGTTCGGGCCGAGCCGAAGTGCAACCAGCTCTCCTCCACCTTGTGGGTGGGGGGCAAGCCAAATGCGACAAGCCTGCCCGTACCCGGGTCAATGTGTCGAAAGCCGGAACGCCAGCCAGATCAGCAGAGCTGCAACCGAAAAGGCGGCCGCGAAGAGAGCGCGACCGCCGGCCCTGCCGCCGGACAGGAGTGCTATCGAAGCGACCAGGTCCGGATGCGCCCGCCCGGCACGCGGCGGAGCCTCGGCCGCAGGGAGCGTCAGGCCATGGACAGCGCCGGCTTTGGCGGATTGTCGATCCGTGGCCGGTCCGTCGTGGGTCACGGACCCTTGCCGAGATGAGCGATCCCCTCGATTTCGATCAGGATCTCGGGGCTTGCAAGGTTGCTGACCTCGACCAGCGTGCAGGCCGGAAAATCGCCCTGGAAGTACTCTTTCCTTGCCTTCCAGACCTGCTCGCGATTCTCGATCCGGGTCACAAAGATGGTCAGCTTGACGAAATCCGACATCTTGCCGCCGGCCGCTTCCACCAGTGCCTTGTGCTTTTCGAGGATGACCTTGGTCTGCGCGTATTCGTCGCTGCCGAGAATGGTGCTGAAATCCGAGCCGCGCGCAGTCAGGCCGGACATGTAGGCAATGCCGTCGACGACGAGGCAATTCGACCACAGGCCAGCCGCGGCTTCCGTCACTTTGTCGCTGATGATGCGCTGTATGGTCATGATCGTCTCCCTTGTCCTGCTTGGCTGCCGCCTGCCCCGGGCTGGCGCGCCGAATGATCCCTGAAAAACGTCGGCGCGCGCCTCAGCTCTTCTGGTCGCCGGCGAGAAACCCGCCGATCGTCGCGTCCGTGTGGAACGATGGTTTGTCGTAGTAGTGCGGACCGTCGTAAATCTCGACCAGCCGGCACTTGGTGCGCGCGACCGTCGGCCCGTGCGGATGATCCTTGGGGTTCATGTAGAAGGAGCCCTGCTTCAGCAGGATGTCGCTGTCGGTGTATTCATACTCGCCTTCGAGGCAGTACATGAACTGGTTGGACGCATGTGAGTGCTTGATCGGGATGCCGCCGCCTGGCTCGTATTCGAGAATGGCGATGCTGGCGCCGGTCTTCTCGTTCTTCCAAAGGAAGTACTGGCGAAAGCCGTATTCGGGGAAATCGAGCCACTTCTCCTCGATCAGTTCTTCCTGGCCGATCAGGATTTCGAGCGTTTGTGGTGACATCTGTTCAGTCTCCTTGGACATGCGGCCCGCCTTGAGATGGCGGCATTGTTTAGGGGCAGCCCTGCCAGCCCGGCCTGGGAGGACGTGCTGGCCGGACGGGCGGTTCGATCGCCTATGGACGAGGGGCCGTTCAGTCGAAGAAGGACGGAGGCGGCGCCATTCCCCACTGTGTGGTTTCATGGGCGCCGCCGACGAACCGGACCGGCACGTAGTCGTCGTTGATGAGATCGGTGTCGGTATAGTGCTCGACGCGGAAGCCGAACGGATCGAGCCAGTAGTCGTAGATCAGGCTGCCGAGATAGTGGCGCCCGACGCCGGCGTCGAGTTTCCAGCCCTTGCCGACGAGATAGTCGTGCCCGGCAGTCACCGCATCGAGGTCCAGGACCTCGTAGGAGCTATGGTGGCAGCCAAAGAACTTCGACTGGTTGATCAGGATGGCGTGGTGCTCCACGAATTCCTGTCCGCGGTCATAGCGCAGGAACGTGCCGACAGTGATCGGTTCCGGCTCGGCCGGCGCACAGATGTAGTCGGCCGGCACCAGCGCGAAGTGCTTCATGAACCAGTCGATTTCGCTGATCGCGTCCGGCACCCAAAGCACGAAATGTCCGATGCGCAGGACCGGCGTCGGCTCCGGCCGCTGGCGCACCGCCGAATTGTGACGCAGGTGTTCGGAGGCGAAGTTCATCCGGTAGGAGCGGCGCACCGTCATTTCCGGCACGCTGGCAACGCCATGCTCGAGCCAGATCGTATGCTTGTTGGGCGTCGTCAGCGTCACGCGCTGCCCGCCGCCGGGCTCGTCGATCGCCTCGATCGCCGAGGCGCCCGGAATCTTCGTCGCCTTTTCCAGTTCCTCGACCGTATCGACCTTGAAGGCGCCGCCCAGGAACTTGTTCTCCTTGCCAAGGCGGGCGACATGGACATGGTGGTTCGCGCCGGTGCCGCGCATATACAGTGCCTTGTCGGTGCGGGCCGAGCGCGTCATGCCGAAATCGAGAAGAAAGCGTTCCATCAGGTCGAGATCGTCGACCTGGTAGGCGGTGTAGGCGACATCCGAGATACTGATACGGCTCATGGTCGAATCCTCTAGAGAGTCTGGCCGGATACGCGCGAACTGCCGGGAGCGGCCCGTTCGCCATGGCGAAGCGTCCACAGCACCTTGTCTGCCGACATCGGCAGCGAGTGGATGCGTATGCCGACGGCGTCGTAGATGGCATTGGCGATGGATGGCGCCGGGTTGACCAGGCCGGCTTCGCCGACGCCCTTGGCGCCAAAGGGCCCGGCGGGAAGCGGGTCTTCGACCAGCATGTTCTCCATGTCGGGCACATCCATGGTCGTCGGCAGGCGATAGGTCAGCAGGCTGTCGCTCAGCACCTCACCCGTAACCGGATCGACGACGAAGTCTTCCGTCAGGGCGAAGCCGATGCCCTGTACGGCGCTGCCTTCGAGCTGCGCCTCGACCAGCAGCGGGTTGATGGCGCGGCCGATGTCGTGGGCGACGACGTATTTCTCGACCGTCACCATGCCGGTTTCGGTGTCGACCTCGACCTCGGCGAACGCCGCCTGGTGGTTGGGATGATGCGAGGTGGAGAGATAGGACCCGGTGGCCACGATCTGTCCGCCCTCGGCGCCGAAATTGTAGATCGCGTCGTAGGCCACCTCCCGAATGTCGAAGCCGACCGCCGGATTGTCGACCAGGAACACGCGGCCTTCGCGGACGTCGATCTGCTCGGCGGTGGCGGCGACCTGGCGCAGTTCGAACTTGGCGACGGCGAGCGCCTTGATCTGGTTCTTGATCTTGTCGCCGGCGGCTGCGACCGCGTTGCCGATGACGAGCATCGAGCGGCTGGCATGTGAGCCGATGTCGAACAACGTCACATCGGTGTCGCCGGTGGTGACGCGGACCTGTTCGTAGCGCAGGCCGCTGGATTCGGCGCCGACCTGGGCCAGGGCCCCGAGGATGCCTTGGCCCATCTCGCAGGGGCTGACGATCAGGTTGAGCGTGCCGTCAGACAGCACCTTCATCACGGCGCTGGAATGCTCGAGCAGGAACCCGCCGGCGCCGCTGGCATGCGTGAGGATCGACATGCCGACGCCGCGGCGATACCGGCCGCCCTGCTTCGGTCCCCAGCCCTTCCATTTCTTCGACCATTCGAATCGATCCGCCGCGAGGCGGATGCAGTCTTCAAGCTTGGTGTGCTCGAGCACGACCGGGACGAAACAACTCGGATCGCCGACCTGCTTGAGGTTTTTCAGCCGGAACTCCATCGGATCCATGCCGATCTTCTCGGCGAGGCGATCGAGCGCCTGCTGCAGGACGAAGGCCCCTTCCGGATTGCCGTAGCCGCGGAAGCCGCTGGTCGTCGGCGTGTTGGTGTAGGCGACGGTCAGATGGCCGCGGACGTTGTCGCAACGCAGCAGGCCGAGCGTCTTCTGCATGTTGACGATCGAGGTCGTGGCGCTGTGCGACAGGTAGGCGCCCGAGTCGGCGACGATCTTCTGGTCGATGGCGAGCAGCCTGCCGTCCCGCGACGCGGCGACGCGGATGGTCTGGTGCTGATCGGTGCGGGAACTGTAGCCGGAAAAATCCTCCTCGCGCGTCGAGGTGACGCGCACCGGCCGCTTGCAGGCGCGCGCCAGAAGCACCGCCACCGGTTCCACGCCGAGCGCGAGGCGGGCGCCGAAGCCGCCGCCGATGGCGGGCGAGATCCAGCGTATGTCGCCGTCGTCGAGATCGGTGAAGACGCGCCGCGTCAGGTGCTTCTTGGCAAGATGCGGTCCCTGCGACGGCGAAATGATGACCAGCCTGGAATCGGCCTCGAGGTAGGCGATGGCCGCGTCGGTCTCGAGATGGAGATGTTTCTGCCGCGAGTTGACGCCCGAGAATTCCGCCACGGCGTCTGCTTCGGCGAATGCCTTCTCCACGTCGCCGCTGTTGAAGGGATGGTCCATCTCGAAGGCGACATTGTTCCTGACATCGTCATGGATCTTCGTCGCGCCGCTTTCCATCGCCGAGAACGGATCGAGGATCGACGGCAGCACCTCGTATTCCACCTCGATGAGATCGAGCGCGCGCTCGGCGATGTAGATGTCCTCCGCCGCCACCGCCGCGATCCAGTCGCCGACATAGCGCGCCTTGTCCGACAGGACGTACTGGTCCTGCCGCTCGCCGGTGAAGGCGAATTCCGGCAGCGCCTCGGCCATGGTCGAGCGGGAGAATTTTTGCCGGGGGCAGTCCTTGTGCGTCAGCACGCAGACCACGCCGGGAAGCGCTGCGGCCTTCGAGGTGTCGATCCGCTTGATCAGCGCATGCGCATGCGGGCTGCGCAGCAGCCTGCCTTCCAGCATGCCGGGGATGACCAGATCCTCGGTGTATTTCGCCTCGCCGGTCACCTTGCCGGCGATATCGGGCTTCGGCAGGCGCTTGCCGACATAGGAGAGTTCGGCGCTCATGCCGCCACCTCGCGCGCCGCGACGATCTTCTGCGCGGCGTCGAGCACCGCGTCGACGATCTTCACATATCCGGTGCAGCGGCAGATATTGCCGGACAGGCCGCGATTGACGTCGTCGCGGGTCGGTCGCGGATTGGCCTCCAGCAGCGCGGTCGCCGACATCAGCATGCCGGCGGTGCAGAAGCCGCATTGCGATGCGCAGTGGTCGATGAAGGCCTGCTGCAGCGGATGCAGTTCGCCATCCGGCCTGCGCAACCCTTCCACCGTTCGGATATCCTTCCTTTGCGCCGTCACGGCCAGGGTCAGGCAGGAGCACACGGGCAAGCCGTCGACCAGCACGGTGCAGGCGCCGCAATTGCCGCTGGCGCAGGCCCGCTTGGTGCCGGTCAGGCCGATCTTCTCGCGAATGACGTCGACGAGCAGCATCTGCGGCTCGACGATCGCTTCGCGGACCCTGCCGTTGACGTGGAATGTACCGATCTGCCTGGACATCGCTGCCTCCTAATACGCGAGATGGGCGTCTTCGGCGGGATCGTGGCGCGAACGGGCGCGGCTTGCCGCCTGCTCAAGCACGTCGCGCGCCAGGATCCGGATCCATTCGGTGCGAATTTCCTCCACCCATGCCGCATCGGTCATCGGCGCGACGGCGCCGGCGGCGATTTCCGCCGCGGCCTCGTAGGCGGCGTGGCCCGCCGCCTTGCCCACCAGTCCCGTCTCGGCGTCCACGATCCTGATCGGCATGGCCCCGACCGACCCGATGACCAGCGTGGCGTCGACGATCGTCTCCTTGGCGGCATCAAGCGCGACATAGGCCGCCGCGTTGATCTTGTGCAGATCGTCGGAACGGCGGCGTGCCTTGTAGATCTTCTTGAAGGCGCTGCCCGCATCGGCGGCCGGCGGCGGAACGAAGATCGACGTCACCATCTCGCCCGGCCCGACCGCGGTGAGCCTGGGGCCGAGGTAGAAGTCGTCGATCGGAATGTCGCGTCCGGCTCTGCCGTCGCCGATGCGGACCATCGCGCGATGTGCGTAAAGCGATGTCGGCAGGTCGTAATAGGGGACGGCGCTGCAGACATTGCCGACGACGGTGCCCATGTTCATGATGTGGGGCGGATGGAGTTGCTCGATCGCCTCGTGCAAGGCCGCCCAGCGCTTGCCGACCCATATGTGATTGGCAAGCCGGCGTATCCTGACCTGGGCCCCGAACTCCAGGCCGTGCTTCGGGTGGGCACGGAAGCCGTCGAGCCCAGGCACTCCCATGATGCTGACCAGGCGCTTGTAGCGCACCACTCCGCGGCGCAGGCTCAGCACCAGTTCGCAGCCGCCGGCAAACAGGCGTGATCCTGTTTCGGACGCCAGGCCGACGGCCTCGTCGACTGTGGAGGGCTCCACGAATTCAAAGGGTTGAAGGACCCTTCCCATGACAGGCACCGTTCCGGTTTGGGCGATCGCAATCATCCGCATCGCCACGGTTCGCTTGCACACTACAGATATTTTACGTGCATATCAAGCGTTGACAGCAGCGCCGCTGCCGTGGAAATCAACTCGGTGGCAAGCAGCGTCGCGGCAGTAAGGCATGTGCTGTGGAGCGACGCATCGAACGAGAGGACTTGGCCATGAAGCTCTTGCGATACGGAGAGGCGGGGCAGGAACGTCCGGCGCTGCTGGACGGTTCGGGTGCGCTTCGCGACATCGGCGCGCTCGTTCCGGATCTGTCCGGCGAGAACCTGTCCGACGGCGCGCTGCGGCGCCTCGCTTCGGTCGACCCTTCGACGCTTCCAAGGGTGGAAGGCTCGCCGCGCATCGGACCCTGCGTCGCCGGTGTCGGCAAGTTCATCTGCATCGGGCTGAACTATGCCGACCACGCCGCCGAAACCGGCAAGAGCGTTCCGCCCGAACCGGTCGTCTTCATGAAGGCGACCTCGGCGATCTGCGGACCCGACGACCCCATCGAGATCCCGCGCGGCTCGGCAAAGGCGGATTGGGAGGTCGAGCTCGGCATCGTCATCGGCAAACGGGCGAAATACGTGACCGAGCCGGAAGCGCTGACGCATGTCGCGGGCTACTGCACGATCAACGATGTGTCCGAGCGCGCCTTCCAGTCCGAAATGCAGGGGCAATGGACCAAGGGCAAGAGCCACGATACGTTCGGGCCGATCGGTCCCTGGCTGGTGACGCGCGACGCGGTGCCGGATCCTCAGGATCTGAAGCTCTGGTGCGAGGTCGACGGCCACCGTTACCAGGACGGCTCGACGCGCACCATGGTCTACGGCGTGGCCTTCCTCGTCGCCTATCTCAGCCGTTTCATGACGCTCGAACCCGGCGACATCATCGCAACGGGTACCCCGCCCGGTGTCGGGCTTGGCATCAAGCCGGCCCCGGTGTTTCTTAGGGCCGGGCAGCGGGTCCGGCTCGAAGTCGAAGGACTGGGCCTGCAGGACCACCGCACGATTGCCGCACGCGACTGAGCGGGCTCGTAAACCTGGGCTCGACAACAACGAGGGAACTACCCGATGGCCGCCTATTTCATCGCGCACGGAACGCTCAAGAATCCGGAAAAGATGCTGGAATATGTCGACCGGTCGGGCCCTGTCGTGGCTCGCTTTGGCGGCGAGTTCATTTCGGTCGGCGCGGTCAAGGCGGTGCTGACCGGAAGCCATCGCCACAAACGGACCGCGATCTTCAAGTTCCCCGACGTGGCTTCGATCGAAGCCTGGTACAACAGCGACGACTATCGCGCGCTTTGGCCGCTTCGCAATGAAGCCGGGGATTTCGACTTCATTGCCGTCGAGGAATACTGAGGCGGGTTGCGATCTCTGGAGAATGATCTCGAAAAGGTGTGGACTTTTCGGACAAGGATCATGCGACAAAACAAGGAAATGGCGCGGAATGCCGATTCATCTTGATCGGCTTCCGCTCTGGGCGGTTGCGACTGTGCTTCAAGCCGTCGCCGCCCTTCGTTCAGTCGGCTGCCGGCCGGTTGCGTCCGAGGATGCGGTCGGCGGTCCTCAAGGACTGAGCGACGGTGGTGAAGGTCGGGTTGCCTGCGTTGGACGTGCCCAGCACTGAATTGTCGGCGACGAAGATGTTGTCGTAGCGCCACAGCTTTCCGTAGCGGTCGACCACGGACTCGCCGTCGTCCGTCTCGCCCATGCGGCACGATCCCATGAAATGCGTCGAGCCGCCCGCCGGGTAGATGCTCGGCGTCCAGCCCGCCTGCATGTCGCCGACCTCGGACGCGATCAGAAAGTGCTCGGTCATCGCCGCGCCGATGCGTTCGCGGTCGCCCCTGGTGAAGCCGAACGCGGCGGCGGCGTCGGGCAGGCCGAAAGGGTCGAGCCTTTCGGCATCGAAAATGAAGCGGTTGTCGGGCGTCACGTCCATCGCCACGAAGGTGAAGATGTCGGAGGTGTCGACTTCGCGGATTCCCGGCGCAAGCCGGGTTCCGTCCGAGCTCAAGGTGAACCGGCACAACTGGTTCTGCCAGGGGCGCCCATCGGAAAATGGAACCCAGATCGAATAGACCGGCTCGTCGTCCCTGATCAGCTCGCGTATATCTGCGTTCAGCGTCACCCGCGAGCCGATGCAGACATGCTCGTGGATGTAGCGTCCGAGCGCGGGACCCGCGTCGAGCTTCGAGGCGGCAAGGATCTTCGGCGATCCGACGGTGCCGCCGGCAACCACGATCGTGTCGGCCAGGATCTCGATCTGATCGCCCGGCGCCGTCCGCCGAACGCCACGCAGGCCCGTGGCCCTGTGCGCGCCGGCGATCACCTCCTGGACGATGCAGTCGGTGATGATGCGCAGGTTCGGCGGCTGGTCGCCGCCGCGAAAGAACAGGTCGTCCGAGGCGGTGATCTTCAGCGTGCCGTCGACGCGCCGCGCCGCGAAGGGCATCGGCCGGACCTCGCGGCCGGCCGGCCTCGGTCCGACCGCCCTCTTGGTCTTGTCGAGGAGGGCCTCGAACATCCTGCCGCTGCCGCCGCCGTTCTGGTCGACATGCATCAACCCGAGCGCGCGGTCGAAATAGGGCTTCCAGTCGGCCGGTCCCATCCAGTCCGGCAGTTCCCCGGCGTCCGGATAGGGGCAGTTGCCCATCCAAAGCGCGAACATTCCGCCGGCGCCGTGCGCCACCTTCAATTCCGCAAGGTTGCCTACCGGCTCGGATGACCCGCTCGGGTAGCCGAGCATCTCGCCGTAGATGATGTCGCCGACGCGCGAAAGATCCGCCTCGGAGCTGTAGACGTTGCGGACATGCGTGCCGAGGCGGTCGAACCATTTCGGGCCTGCCTCGACCACTAGGACATCCATGCCGGCAGCCGCGAGTTCGCCGGCGACGGCGGATGCCCCCGCGCCGGATCCGGCCACCGCGACATCCGCTCGAAACTGCTGCGCCACGAGGTTCTCCGTACCATTGTTGACAGTTTGATGTGACACTGATATTCCATTGAAATATCATGAATGTCAATTAACGACCATGATCCAGAGGGAGTAAAAGATGAACAGGTTTGCCAAATTGGTGGGCGGCGTCGTCGCCGCGGGCGCGGTGGGTTTCTCCGCGATCTTCTCCGTCTCCGCGCCGGCGAATGCCGCCGACGGCTGGAAATTTCCGGTGCTGGCCTCGGAACTGCGTCCGTCGGCGACGCAGCCGTTCGAAGGCAAGGAAGCCGAATATCAGTCGCTCGATTCCAGCGAGGTGACGAAGAAATGGAACCTCTGTTTCCTCGCCCCGCACACGACCAATGACATTCTGCGCGCCTACATCTACGGGACGGTCGAGGAATCGAAGCGTCTGGGCGCCAAGCTCACCATCTTCGATGCCGGCGGCTACGGCAATCTCGACAAGCAGCTCGCCCAGTTCGACGACTGCATCACGCTCGGCGCCAATGCCATCCTGCTGATGGCCGTCTCGCCGACCGCCTTCAGCCAGAAGATCGCCGAGGCCCGCGCCAAGGGCGTCAAGGTGATCGACCTGAACATCGGCGTCGACGCGCCGGTCGATGGCCGCGTCGTGGTGACCTATGTCGAAGTCGGCAAGATCCTCGGCCGCGAGCTGGCCAGGCTGCATCCTGCCGGCTCCGGTCCGGTTTCCACCGTGGTCATGCCCGGTCCGGCCGGCGTGGCCTGGTCGGAAGATACCGGCAAGGGTTTCGCCAAGGCCATCGAAGGGTCCGACATCAAGAGCGAGAAGGTCGTCTATGGCGGCTCGAGCCGGCTCGAGCAGCAGCCGCTTGTCGAGGACGCGCTCGTGACCTATCCCGATCTCGGCCTGATCGTCGGCATGGGCACCAGCATCGAGGCGGCGCTCAACGCGCTGCGCGAGCAGGGGCGCATCGGAACCATCGGCCTTTACGGCAGCTTCATCACGCCCGATCTCATCCCGGCCATCAAGTCCGGCGACGTTGCCGGCGTGGTGGTGGAAAACTCGATCGTCATCAACAAGATGGCCGTCGACATGGCCGTCAGGCTGCTGGAAGGCAAGGCCACCGAGGTCGATGCCATCCCCGCGGTCACGCTGGTCGACAAGACCAATGTGGACCAGGTCCCGGCCAGCAATTTCGCGCCGGCCGACTGGAAGGTCCAGCTTACCGTCGACTGATCGGACGGTCACAAGGCGGCGGGGCGGTTTCCGGCCCGCCGCATGCGCTTGCCAACATGAAATGAGCATCGGGAGACTTGGACAATGGCACGTATCGAACCCCTCCGGCGGGAGACCCTGGCCGAGTACGAACCCATTTTCCAGGGCATGGTCGATTCGATCGGCTATGTGCCGAACAGCTTCCTGACCATGGCGCGCGATCCCGCGCTGCTGAACGCGGTCGGCGCGTTGTCCGACGCGATGTGGTACCCGAAAACCGTCAGCGAGCCGCTGCGCCGGCTCGTCACCTTTGCCTACAGCCACTATGCCGGATCCTTCTACAGCTCGGCGCATTGCGCCTGCGGAGCCGAGGAGCTCGGTCTCGCCCGCGAGAAGATCGAAGCGATCTTCGACTATGAGACCTCTCCGGCCTATTCCGAGGCCGAACGCGCCGTACTTCGCTTGTGCCGTCACGCCGCCCGCATTCCGAGCGAGGTGACAGACAAGGATGTCGAGGACCTGAAGGGGCATTTCGACATCGAGACCGTCACCTTCATTGTCGGCCTGATCTGCTTCATGGCCTTCCTGAACAAATGGAACGAGATCGCCAAGACGCGCCTCGAGGACGTACCCTTCGAATGGGCCCGCAGGAACCTGACGGGCCTCGGCTGGCATCTCGAGCGCTGAGACGGCGGCCATGCCAAGGATCGATCCGCTGCGGGAAGGCGCGGTACCGGAATTCGCCGATGTGATTGCGGCGATACGTGCCGACCATGGCTATGTTCCCAACAGCTTCCTGACGCTCGCGCGCAACCCGGCATTGCTCGACGCCATGGGGAAATGTGCCGATGCCTTGTGGTATGCCGACACGATCGAGCAGCCGGTTCGCCGTCTCGTCGGCTTCGCCTTCAGTTGGTTTTCGGGTGCCATGTACAGTGCCGCGCACCTTGCCTGCGGCGCCGAGGAACTCGGCCTCTCCAAGGGCAAGCTGTTGGCTGTCTGCGACTACGAGACGTCCGACGTCTATGACGACGGCGAGCGGGCTTTGCTTCGGCTCTGCCGGAACGCCGCACGGATGCCCGATGAACTGCGCGCCGCGGACGTCTCGGATCTGCGGCGCCATTTTTCTGAAACCACCATCGTCGCCATCGTCGGGTTGATCGCCTGGCATGCGTTCCTCAATCGCTGGAACGACATCATGGCGACGACACTCGAGGACAAGCCCCGGCGTTACGCCGAGGCGAATCTGCAAGCGATTGGCTGGCACATAGGTGCCCACGGATAGAGACCGGGACCGACCGTTTTCGAGCGCCGGGAACAGGCGACGACGACGGTACCGTCAAGGGATGGCGGCTTAGTGGGAGTTGGAAGGGCAATGGCAGATGCTGCGACCCTTGGGCAAGAAGAAGCGGACCCGCCGGTTGGCGTCGACAGGGCGACGCCGTTGCTGAGCGCGTCCGGCATCTCCAAGCGTTTCGGCGCCGTGCAGGCGCTGGATGCCATGAACTTTGATCTCAAGAGAGGCGAGGTGCATGTCCTCTTCGGAGAAAACGGGGCTGGAAAGTCGACGCTGATCAACGTCATCGCCGGTGCCATACAGCCCGATCAAGGGGCGTTGGTCGTCGATGGCAAGGTCGTGCGGTTCCGCGATGTGCAGGATGCGCGCCGATCCGGCGTTGCCGCCATGTTCCAGGAGTTCAGCCTGGCGCCGGATCTTACCGTGGAAGAAAACATCTTCCTTGGCGCCGAGCCGCGGCGCTACGGCTTCTTGAGGATCGCCGAACGGCGCGCCCGGGTGCGCGAAGCCCTGGCGCGCTTCGGCTTCGCCATAAAGCCGACGTCCATCGTGTCCCACCTGTCGCGCGCCGAGCAGCAGATGGTGGAGATGACCAAGGCGCTGCTCACCGAACCGCGGGTTCTCATCCTCGACGAGCCGACGGCCTCGCTGTCGCAAAAGGAAACGGAGTCGATGTTCGGCCTCGTCCGGCATCTTTGCTCGCAGGGCGTCGGCATCATCTACATCACGCATCGCATGAAGGAGATCGAGGCGATCGGCGACCGCGTGACGATCATGCGCGACGGCCGCTTCGTGAAGACCGTCGAGGTGGCGACCACAAGTCAGAAGTCGCTTGTCGAATTCATGACGGGTCGTTCCTTCGAGCAGTTCTATCCGGAGATTCCTCACGATCCCGGCGAGGTCGTCGTCGATGTCGAAAATCTGACCACGGCCAATGGCTGCGTCTCGCAGGTCTCCTTCCAGGTCCGCACCGGCGAGATCCTCGGCATCGCCGGCCTTGTCGGCTGCGGCAAGTCGGAGATGATCCGTGCCGTTTTTGGCCTCGAGCCGCTGCGTTCGGGAACCATCAAGGTCAACGGCCGGAACGTGCCGACCTTGTCGCCCGGAAAGCTGCTGGAAATGGGCGTCGCCTACATCACCTCCGACCGGCGCAACGAAGGCCTGATGCTGCTGCGCCCGACCAAGGAGAACCTGACGCTCTCCTCGCTGGGGCAGGTCGAGCTGTCGCGCGCCGGCTGGCTCAAGATCGCAACGGAGAAGAGCTTTGCGTCCAGGCTCGGCGAGCGGCTGCGGGTTCGCCCCCTCGATCTCGACAAGCTGGTGGTGAAGTACTCCGGCGGCAACCAGCAGAAGATCATGATCGCCAAGGCGATGGGCCGCGCCACGCGCATCTTTCTGTTCGACGAGCCGACGGTTGGCATCGACGTGTCCGCGCGCGTGGAAGTCTACGGCTTCATCAAGGAACTGGTGGCCGCGGGCGCCGCGGTGGTCGTCGTCAGCTCCGATCTGCCCGAGGTGATGAACCTCAGCCATCGCCTGCTCGTGGTCCGCAACGGCGAGATCGTCGACGACGTCGGCGGACAGGACATCTCCGAGGCCCGTGTGCTGCACGGGTTCTTCGGCACCAAAGACGCAGCCTCACTGCACTAGAAAGGTCAAGGAAGTGGCTCTCTCCTCAGAAACCGCCGCCGTACCCTCGCCGATGAACTGGACGAAATCGGCCTTCATCCACCTGGGCATACTGCCATTCCTGCTGGTCGGCGCGATCGTCTTCTTCTCGCTTCAGGAAGAGCGCTTCTATTCGTCGATCAACATATTCAACGTCGCCCGGCAGTCGACGTTCCTGATCATCATTGCCATGGGCCAGGCCGTGGTGCTGTTGACGGCCGGGCTCGATCTGTCGGTGGGTGCCGTCGTGGGCTTTGCCGGCGTCGTGACCGCGTTGATCCTGAAGGGGGTTTTGGGCACATCGCCGGATGCCATCGTTCTGGCGATCGCGCTCGCCGTTGCCGGCGGGCTGCTGGCCGGCGTGTTGATCGGGCTGATCAACGGTCTCGGCGTGGCACTTCTCAACGTTCCCCCCTTCATGATGACGCTCGGCACGACAACCAGCCTCGTCGGCGTATCGCTGAGCATGACCAGCGGCCTTCCGGTCACGCAGATACCGGACGATTTCCAGCGCCTCTTCGGCTATGGGCGCATCTTCGGCCTCGCTCCCGCGGTCCTCTTCACCGGCCTGATATTCATCGCCATGTGGATCCTGCTGAACAGGACGACCGTCGGGCGCTATTTCTATTCGGTCGGCTCGAACATCCGTGCCTCGCAGCTTTCGGGCATCAACACGCGCCGGCAGCTCGTCCTTGCCTATGTCATCTGCTCCGTCCTCGCGGCCGTGACCGGCATCTTGTTCCTGGCCCGGACAGGCTCGGCCGAGGCGCTCAACGGGCAGCCCTATGGGCTGCAAAGCGTGGCGGCATGCGTGATCGCCGGCGTCTCGCTGTTCGGTGGCAACGGCAAGGTGCGCGACGTCCTGCTCGGCGCAATCTTCATCACCATCCTGACCAACGGCATGAATCTGGTTCGCATCGAATCCTACGTGCAGCAGATCGTGCTCGGCGTCATTCTCGTCCTGGCGCTCGTCGCCGACCAGGTGCGCACCAAGATGATCGCGCGTTGAACCGCAAATTGGAGAATGGAAATGCCCAGTTCGGCAGCAGTCGAAGCCAACAAGGCGGTGGTCGTCGGCTTCCTCAAGACGGTCTTCGACGAGCACAAGGTCGATGAGGGCATCGATCGCTTCATGGGACCGGCCTACACCCAGCACAATCCGGGCGTGCCCGACGGCAGAGAAGCATTCCGCGCCTTCTTCAAGGAGTTCTTTTCCTCCCGCCCGCAGGCCCGCTTCAGCATCAAGCGCGTCTTCTGCGAGGGCGACCATGTAACGGTCCATGCACACTGGACCGAAAACCCGCATGACCGCGGCAGCGCGGTAATGGACATTTTCCGGGTCGAGAACGGTCGAGTCGTCGAGCACTGGGACGTCATCCAGGCGATCCCGGAGCAGATCGCTCATCCCAACACGATGTTCTAGCGGAAGGGATTTGAGATTCGCATCGCAGATCCCGCGGACCATGTGAATGTCAAACTCAAAGTTCCAATAGAATCATGCACTTGCTCGTGGTTGCGCGATTCTGGCATTTGCCCGGACCGACAGTATCAGCCGGACGCAAATGTCACGATCGATCCACTGGCCTTTCTGTTCGCCCTGGGGACCTGGCACATGACACTACCTGAACTGTTGAACCTGCTCGGCCGCCTCGGCGCTGCTTTCTATTTCCTGTGGTCGGTGTGGTTCAATATCGGCGCGCGCGAGCACCACTATGCCGAGTTTCGCCGCATCGGCATGCCAAATGGCGGGCTATTCTTCTGGTTGGGCATTGGACTTGCGCTGGCCGGTAGCCTCTTGCTGCTCTACGATCCCACGGCCGTCTACGGGGCCGCGATGCTGATCGCTTTCACGCTGGCCGCCGATGCGCTGTTTCACCGGTACTGGACCTATCCCGATCCGGGCGAGGCGGTGATGCACAAGTTCTTCCTGTTCGAGCATGTCGCGCTGATCGGCGGCCTGCTCGGGCTGGCCGCGCCGTTTCTCTGATCTTCGGCGGGCGTCGAGATCGAAGGCGTCTCGCTCTCCAGGCGGCAGGCTGAAGGGCCGGTCCTGACCAGGATCGGCAGCCCCTGCCACAAGGGTCCCTTCTACGCGTCGGGTCGATCCGGGAAGACGATCTCCGCTCCCGCAGAGCCGAGCGCGTCGGAAAAGGCCCGTGGCGGCGGCGTTTCGGTCACCAGCACCATGTTCGGTTTCCAGCTTGAATAGCAATACAGCGCTTCCTGGCCGACCTTGCTGCTGTCGGCCAGCACATAGGACTGCATCGCCCGCTCGGTCATGACCTGATAGATCTGGCCGGCCTGGATGGCGGCGTCGCTGGGGCCCTCCACCGTCAGCCCGGAAGCTCCCACGAAAGCCCGCGTCGCCCGGAAGCGGCGAAGGGCCTCGACCGTCTCGGCGCCTTCGATCTGTCCCTCGGCGCCATTGAGCGCGCCGGGAAGAACATGGATCCTGATGTTGGCGCATGCCCCGAGCGCGATGGCGACGTGGAAGGACGGCGTGATCACCGTCAGGGGCTCCCGGTAAAGCGCCAGCGCCTGCGCGAAGAACCGCGTCGTGATTCCGCCGCCGATCATCAGGACGTCGTCCGGCTCCACGATGCCGACAGCGAGCCGGGCGATCGTCTGCCGCTCCGCCACATTGATGTGCTCGCGCTCGCTCAAGGCCGGCTCGCTGGAGATCACCCGCACCGCGCCGCCATAGGTCCGGTTGATGAGGCCGCGTTCGGTCAGTTCCGCGAGGTCGCGCCGGATCGTTTCCGACGACACGTCGTAGCGCTTCGCCATCTCGTTGACGCGCAGCGCCGGTTCGCGCTCCAGGTCGTGGACGATCAGCGCATGACGCTCGTTCTTGGTCACGGTGGCCTTTCCGAAGTTCGGCGCGGACAGGGTCCGCGGCGCGGATCCGATGTGGTGTGTTCCACATTTTCGATGATGTGGCAACTCGACGCGACATGCCCGAAGTCCAACATGGCAGGCATCCATAGTGCCGATGCGCCGCATTTTCGGCACCTAAGGCGTTTGATCGCAAACCCCTTGCGCCCGACTTCAAAATATGTATGTTGTAAGTCGGACATAAGGAAGCGCGATGTTCGACTACGGCTCATTTTCGTTCCGGGACAAGGAAGAGCTCTACGCAAAGGCGCGCGAGTTCTGGAATCCCGGCAAGGTCGACTTCTGGCGCGGCCAGGGGATCGACCTGGTTATCGACCGCCGGGAAGGCTACTATCTGTACGACATTGCCGGCCGCCGGCTCATCGACCTCCACATCAATGGCGGTACGTTCAACTTCGGTCACCGGCATCCCGAGTTGGTCGAGACCCTGAAGCTGGCGCTCGATCATTTCGACATCGGCAATCACTGGTTCCCGTCGGCGGCCCGGACAGCGCTGGCCGAGGAATTCATCAAGGTCTCGCCGGGCATGGATTTCTGCGTGTTCGGCGCCGGCGGCGCGGAAGCCGTCGAGCTCGCCATCAAGAGTGCCCGCTACGCCACCAAGCGGCGGCGCATCGTCTCCATCATCAAGGGCTATCACGGCCATTCCGGCCTTTCGGTGGCGACGGGCGACGACCGCTTCAGCAAGATCTTCCTCGCCGACCGGCCGGAGGAATTCGCCCAGGTGCCGTTCCGCGACCTCGCCGCGCTCGAGGCGGAATTGAAGAAGGGCGACGTCGCCGCCTTCATCATCGAGACGATCCCCGCGACCTACGGCTTTCCGATGCCGAGCCCGGAATATCTGGAGGGATGCGTCGATCTCTGCCGCAAATATGATGTGATGTACATCGCCGACGAGGTCCAGACCGGCCTCATGCGAACCGGCCACATGTGGGGCTGGCAGGCCTACGGCATCAAGCCCGACATCTTCGTCTCCGCAAAGGGGATCAGCGGCGGCCTCTACCCGATCAGCGTCGCATGCATGACCGAACGGTGCGCCGCCTGGCAGCGTGAGGACGGCGCCGCCCACATCACCACGGCCGGTGGTTCGGAGCTGGGCTGTGTCGTCGGGATAAAGGTTCTGGAGATGCTGCAGCGGCCGGAAGTGGTGGCCAACGTCCATGCCGTCGCGCAATTCTTCGCCGAGGGTCTTGCCGAAATCCAGAACCAGAACAGCGACATCTTCGGCGGGATCCGTCAGAAGGGCGTCATTCTGGGCCTGGAGTTCAACCATCCCGAAGGCGCGGTCTACGCCTCGCGCGCCCTCTATGAGAAGGGTGTCTGGGCCATCTTCTCGTCGCTCGACAAGCGGATTCTTCAGTTCAAGCCCGGCGTCCTGCTCGACGCGCCGCTTTGCCAGGAAATCCTCGACCGGTTCAGCGCAGCCATGCCGCTGCTTCGCCAAAAACTCGCATCAGCGCCGCGGCACGCCTAGGACGGAGTTTCGGGATGCCCGAACAGGATACATCACAGCGAATGCAGACGCCCGATGTGGCGGCGGCGCGCGCCGGCCAGATGCTGAATACCGCGCGGTGGGCCGCCGACCGGTTCTCCCGTATGGATGCGGCAACCGTGCGCTCGGTCGTCAAGGCCATGGCCGATGCCGGATTTGCCAAGGCACGGCATTATGCCGAGTGGGCGGTCCGCGAGACCGGCTACGGTCGCGTCGAGCACAAGGTCATCAAGAACGAAGGCTGCTCGCGCGGCATTTTCGAGAAATACGGCCATCTCGACTTCGTCACGCCGCGTATCGATCATCAGACCAAGACCGTCGACCTGCCGCGACCCGCTGGCGTGGTGTTCGCGCTGACCCCCGTCACCAATCCGGTCGCGACCGTCTATTTCAAGGTCCTGCTTGCCGTCATGACGCGCAACGCCATCGTGGTTTCCCCGCATCCGGGTGCCAGGGACGTCTGTGCGGACGCCATACGCACCCTCTCGATCGCTGCGCAGTCCGCGGGTGCGCCTCCCGGGCTGATCCAGGTTGTCGAAAACCCGACGATCCCGCTCATCGATCACTTCATGACGAGCCAGGACGTCGATTTGATCGTCGCGACCGGCGGCCCGGCCGTGGTCAAGGCCGCGTATCGCTCCGGCAATCCCGCGATCGGCGTCGGCTCCGGCAACGCTCCGGTGCTGGTCGACGACACCTGCGATCTGCGCAGGGCCGCCAAGTACATCGTCGGCTCGAAGAGCTTCGACAATTCGATCCTCTGCACCAACGAAAGCACGATCCTCGCCTTCGACTCGATTGCCGACGCGCTCCTCCAGCACCTCAAGACCGCCAGGGCGCATATCTGCAGGCCCGACGAGGTCGCGGCCCTCAGGAAGCTGCTCTTCGCCGATGGCGGTTTCAACATCAAGATGATCGGCAAGGATGCCGCAATCATTGCCCAGGCCGCGGGCTTCAGGGCACAGGGCGCCGAAATTCTCGTCGCGCCGGTGGATCTGATCCAGCCCGAGGAACCTCTGGTGCGCGAAAAGCTCTGCCCGGTGCTCGCATTCGGCCGTGTAGCAGACTTCAACCAGGGCCTGGCCGCGGCGCGGTCGGTCATGCGCAAATCCGGCAAGGGCCATTCCGCCGTCATCCACTCGACCGACGAGCGGCGGATCCTGTCCTATGCCAATGCGGTTCCGGCCCTGCGGATTGTCGTCAATGTCGGCTGCTCGCTCGGCGCGGCCGGCTTCGAGACCCATCTCGAGCCGAGCATGACGATCGGCACCGGCTTCGCCGGCGGATCCTCCGTCGGTGCCAACCTCAAGCCGGAGAATTTCATCAATCTCGCGCGCATCGCCTACAACGCCTCTGAAGCCGAGCCGTTCGGCGTGTTCGAGGGCCTGAGCCGCGATACGCTGCCGCCGCCTGCGCCGCGCGTCCATGCCTTCCCCGAGCCGGCGACCTCACATCAGGCGCACGGCACCGCCGTCCGCGCCGAGTTGCGCAAGCTCATCCAGGAAGAGCTCAAAGCCATCCTAGCGGCCTGAGGAAACGATGCCCGAACTGCGCTCATTCATCTTCATCGATCAGCTTCAGCCGCAGACGCTCGCCTATCTGGCGACATGGATGCGCGGGAGCCTGCCACGCGCCCGCATGGCCGCGCAAATCATCGAGATCGCCCCCGGCCTCGACATCGAGGCGCTGACCGATGTCGCGCTCAAGAGTGCCGAGGTCAAGGCCGGGCTGCTGGTCGTCGAACGGCAATTCGGCACGCTCGAGTTCCACTCGCGCGCCACCTCGGAGGTGCAGGCGGCGGCCGACGCCGTTCTGCGAGCGCTGGGGGCTCGCCGCGACGATGCCGCTCCGCCAAAGATATTGGCGTCGAAGATCGTGACGCGTGTCGACCACCAGCATGCATTCCTGATGAACCGCAACCGCATGGGATCGATGATCCTCGGCGGCGACAGCCTCTATCTTCTCGAATGCCAGTCGGCCTCCTACGCGATGCTCGCCTGCAACGAGGCGGAGAAGGAAGCCAACATCAAGGTCATCGACTACCGGATGATCGGACCCAACGGACGCCTGTATCTCGCGGGCGACGAGGCCGAGGTTCGCAATGCGCGCAATGCCGCTGAATCGGCGCTTCGCGCCGCCGGAGCGCGGTGATGGACGACCTGCGTTCCCTGATCCGCGAGGTGCTGACGGAAGAACTCCGGGCGCTGAAGGCGGCTGTGGCCGGTGGCGGCACGGGCATTCAGCGCGAAACGGTTTCGCTCGCAAGCGATGATGACCTCAACGCATTCGTCCGCCGTGTCCTGCAGGCGGCTGCCGATCCCGCGCAGCGCGACGCGATCCTGTCCGGCCGCCACCTGTTCTCCTTGAGCGGCCCGGCGGCGAGCCTTCCGCGATACGTCGCCCAAGATTCCCTCCATACCCCGGCGCCAACGCCGCCAATGCCGCCCATCGCCCAGTCCGCGCCGGCACCGGTCGCGGGAGCCGTGCGGCGGCAATTTTCGCAGGGGCTGCTGACCGAGAAGGATGTCGAAGCGCTGCCCGATGGAACGCGCGTCGTCTCGGTCGGCAAGTCCGTGCGCTTCACGCCTCTGGCCCGCGATGAACTGCGGCGTCTGAACATCAAGATCGAGAGGATAGCGGCATGATCCAGGGCAAAGTGACCGGACGGGTCTGGTCGTCCAAACACATCGGGTCGCTGCCGAAAGGCGCCCTCCTGGAGGTGGAGGTCGCAGGCAACAGGATCATCGCGTTCGACCCGCTCGGCTGCGCGACGGGCGAGGATGTCCTGATCACCCAGGGCTCGGTCGCGGCCGGGCATTTCACGCACATCAAGGCGCCCATCGATGCGCTGATCATCGGGTCAATCGACAGCAAGTAACCGGGCATCGCCCAGCATTCGACCAAAAGGAGAGCGAACATGGCAAATCAGGCAATCGGAATGATCGAAACGAGGGGATACGTCGCGGCGCTGACCGCCGCCGACGCGATGGTGAAGGCCGCCAACGTCGAAATCGTTGGCAAGAACGAGGTGGGCGGCGGCCTTGTGTCGGTTATCGTCAAGGGCGATGTCGGCGCGGTGAAGAGCGCCAGCGAAGCCGGCGCCGAAGCCGCCAACAGTGTCGGCGAAGTGGTGGCGGTGCACGTGATCCCGCGCCCGCACGAGGATCTCGGCAAGTATTTCGAAGCCGCGAAGCTGAAGTGAGCGCTGCCGGAACGAGGCCGAGACCATGACCGAGTTACGGGTATACCTGCCGATCCGGGACCTGCGGCCACAATTCGCGGCCTATCTGGCAACGCCGACCCGCGCCCGGGGCTATCCTCCCTTCGAAGGCCAGCACAGCCTGATCATCGAGGTGGCCCCGGCGCTGTCGATCCATCGCATCGTCGACCTTGCGCTCAAGGAGAGTCCGGATCTGGAGCCCGGGATCCTGTATACGGAGCGCAATTTCGGATTGCTCGAACTGCACGCCGACAGCATGTCCGATCTGGAAAAGGCCGGCAAAGCCATCCTCGACGGGATCGGCGCGAAGGCCAATGACCAGCTCAGCCCGGAGATACTGTTCCACGACATCATCGAGAACCTCTCGGATCAGCATGCGATCATCCTCAATCGCTCGCGCGATGCCTCGATCCTGGTTCCGGGCCTGTCGCTGCTGATCTACGAGATGGCCCCGGCTCTGTTTGCCTGCGTGGCGGCCAATGAGGCGGAACGGGCAGCCCCCGGCGCGACGATCAACGACGTCCAGATGATGGGCGCCACGGGCCGGATCTTCATGTCCGGCACCACCGCGGAAATGATGAAGGCCCGCGATGCGATCACCGCGACGCTGAACGGTGTCGTCGGACGCAAGTCGCGAGCCGCCATGGCGCACTGAATGTCGTTCTTCCCAGGGCGGGCCTGGCCCGGTGCCGGGCGCAACGCCTTCGCAGCTCGGCACCGGGTTCTTTGTCGTGGGACTCGCCGGCCAGACCGGAGCGACCGCCATGGCGTTGGCCGCCTGGCTTTCCGCGATTCGGCAAGATTCATGGCCGGCCGCATCCGCGGTCGCCGGCATCGAGCCGGGTTTCTGGGCCGTCCGGCAGCGGCAACCGTCCGTCCGGGATTTCGGCGACCGGAAGTACGGCATCTGGAAACGGGTCCGTGCACGCATGCTCTTCAACGATCCCCGTCGGGATGACGGGTTGCGGCGGATCTGATAACGTCCGGCCTTTGTTCCCCGAGTGGCTCTTACTTGCCGGAGGGAGGTAGCATTGGATATCGCTGAATCTGCTCCTCCCAAGATCTTGGCGGCGGCGGCAGACGGCCTCATCGACATGATAGGCCGGAAAGGCGGCAGCGCCGATGCGGTTTTCCATGGTGCCAATACGCGTATTGGCGACGTTTCCAGCCCGACCAACGAGCTCAACCTGATCCAGTATTGCGAACTGTTCGAGGAGGCCGCCCGGCAGACACGCGATCCCAATTTCGGACTGCAGTTCGGCGCCCAGTTCCATCCGAAGAAGCTTGGGCCTCTCGGCTATGCCGCCATATCCTCTCCGACCCTCGGCGCGGCGATCCAGAACATGGAAACCTATTTCCCCGCCCATCAGGAGTCTTCGAGGTTCAGTCTGACCGGCGACGGCAGCGTCCTGTGGCTGAGCTACCAGATCGTCGACCCCAGGATCACGCGCCGACGCCAGGACGCCGAGCTTTCGCTGGGCATGTTCTGCAACGTGTTCCGCCACGCGCTCGGCGAGGACTGGTCTCCGTTGGAGGTGCGCTTTGAGCACACCCAAATGGAGGCTGCCGCCCATTCGCACCATTTCGGTGCCCCGGTGCGGTTCGGACACCATACGAATGCCCTGGCGTTCAGACGGGATGCGCTGTCGACGCCGATGGTGGAGCGCGATCCCTATCTGTACGCGATTCTCGAAGCCATGCTGAAGTCGCGGTGCGCCTTGCAGGACAGTCCGCAGGACCTCGTCTCGATCCTGCGCTCGCAAATCAGGATGAACCTGGGCAATCGCACGCCGACGCTCTCCGACATCGCCCGCGCTCTCGGCCAGGGCCCCGCCATCCTGCAGCGCCGGCTCAGGCGCATCGGATTGACCTACAATGATGTGCTGCGGTCGACGCGCCAGGAATTGGCCCTTCACTATCTGAAGACCAGCGACATGCCGCTGACCGAGGTGGCGCTCTGCCTCGGCTACTCCGAACTGTCGGCGTTCTCACGCGCCTTTCAGAACTGGACGAGGATGAGTCCGCACCGTTTCCGCAAACTGGCTCGCGCGGTCGAGGACTGACCATCGCAAGGCCTCCGGCGGGGCCGTCGGCCGCCAGTCTTGGCGCAGCTTTGCGAACGGACGACGCACCGTCAGACGAGATCGCGCAGATAGGCTTCGGCCAGCTTTGCCGTGGCCTCGGCGAAGGTCGGGGCGAGTTGCCGCGCCGTTTCGACCTCGATGTGCGAGCCGATCCAGGCCAGCAGCGCCATGCGGCGGAACATCACGAAGGTGTCGATCTCGCGCTCGTCCGCCACCCGAAGGGTACGCTTTGCCCGATAGCCCTGGATCCAGGCCTGCTTGAGTGCCGGAACCTGGGGATGATCTTCCATGAAGGATATGCTGGCGGCGAAGTCGTAGAGGAACCAGCCGAAGCCGCAGTCGTCGAAGTCGATCAGTCTCGGTTGCTCGCCGTCATGGATCAGCAGATTGGCCAGCCGCATGTCGGCATGGATCAGCCCGAAACTTTCCGCCGGCTTGCCGAAAGCCCTCAATCTGGACAGCACGGTCGTTTCCAGCCGCTCCAGAATTGCGCGGATCTCCCAGTCGACACGGGGCGCCGCGCGCCAGTCGCCCCAGGTTGCGCTGTCGCCGAAAACCGTTTCCTCCACCCAGCGGGGGCGCACGAAGGGGGATGGTTTGCGCCACCGGATGGAGTGGTCGTGCGTGAGTGCCGCCATCTGGCCGAGTTGCTCGAACGGCTTGACGAGATCCTGGTCCGGGTCCGGCTCGCTGCCGTCGACGAATGCGAACATCACCATGTGACGCTCCTCGCCGGACACGTCCGACGGGACTGTCTGGATCGGCTCGCCGTCGCGGCCGGCGAAGAAGGCCGGTGTGGCGACGCCGCCCTCCTGGCCGAGCGCCCGCGACCAGGCAAGCTCGCATTCTATGGCCCGCCGGCTGTGATAGTTCGGCCGGTGAACCCGGAGGATCGATTTGAAGCCGGCTCCATCGTCGACAAGATAGGTCGCGTTCTCGGAAACGTTGATCAGCCGCGCACGGGCGGCGGACGGCACATCCCAACGCGCAAGCGACCGATCAACCAATTGGCCGAGCCCCACGACGAAATTCTCCTGGGCCTTGACGCTCTCCGTCATGGTCCTCGCTCCTGAGCTGCTGGAAGGATTGGTCAGATGTTCGCTATGGCCTCGAGCGACTCGGGCAGGGTCTGGCCGCCGTCGATGACGAGGTGCTGACCGGTGATGTAGGCGGCCTCGTCCGATGCGAAGAACAACACGGCATTGCCGATGTCCTCGACGGCTCCCAACCGCTTCAGCGGTATCGAGGCCGCCATCGTCCTCAGGTAGTCCTCGCCCAGCCCGTCGAGTCCCTCGGTGACGATGTTGCCCGGCATGACCGCATTGATGGTCGTGTTGTAGCGGGCGAGTTCCATCGCCGCGGTCCTCAGGAAGCCAAGCTGCCCGGCCTTGGAGGCGCCGTAGTGCGCCCAGCCGGGATAGCCCGTCACCGGTCCGGTTATCGAGGAGGTCAGCACCACGCGCCCCTTTCCCGCCGCCTCGAAATGGGGGATGCAGGCCTTCACCGACAGAAAGGCGCTCTTGAGGTTGGTCGCCATGACCCGGTCCCATTCGTCGGGATCGAGGTCGACCAGCTTGGTCTGCGGAAAGATGCCGGCATTCGCGCAGAGGATGTCGATGCCGCCGAAGGTCTCCGCGGTATGCGCGACCGCCTCCCGGACGGAGGTCCAGTCCGACACGTCGCATTGCACCGCGGCAGCGGTGGCTCCGGCCCCGGTCAGTTCGTCGACGGCCGACTGCGCGTCGTCGCGGCCGCGCGCGGCGATCATCACCTTGGCGCCCTGACGGGAAAAGACCCGCGCAATGCCACGGCCGATGCCGCGCGAGCCGCCCGTGACCAGCACGCTCCTTCCGTTGATCGACGTCAGCATGTTTCCCCCCGGATCTGATTTGAGCGAGATGAGACTAGGTGGTCCGCACCGCCTTGAGGGCGCGCGCGATTGCCAGTGCAGCCAGTATGACGGTTATCGAGCCCGCGACCGAAAGCACGCCGAGGGTCGGCACCAGCGGCGAGTAGCCGGCGACCATCTTGGCATAGAGCCATTCCGGAAGCGTCGAATCCGCGCCGGTGGTGAACAGCGACAGCGGAAAATTCCCCCAGCTCAGCAGGAAGGCGAACAGTCCGGCGCTGATGACGCCGGGCATCAGCAGCGGCAGCGTCACCTCGCGCAGCACCGTCCATGTCGACGCGCCGAGGTCTCGTGCGGCTTCTTCGAGCATCGGATCGAAGGCGTAGGCGCGAATGGCGACCACCAGCGTGGCGATCGGGGCGATCCACACGAGATGGGCGACCACGGCTGTCTTCCAGCTCGGGATGACGCCGAGCGAGTTGAACAGGATCAGCAGCGCCAGCGCCAGCACGGACTGCGGGAAGAATACCGGCAACAGCACGAGTTTCTGGAACAGGCCGCGGGAGCGCCACTGGTAGCGGGCAAAGGCCAGCGCGCCGAAGAACGCCATCAGCATCGACAACAGCGTCACGATCAAGGCTATCCGCAGCGAGGTCGACGCGAGTTCGGCTAGCGTCGCGCTTTCGAGTGCCTGGCCGAACCACTGGGTCGTGTACTGGCGAATGGGGAAGGTGAGGTAGCGCGCCTTGGAGATCGACGCGAAGCCGACCGGGACCAGCGGCAGATACAGGAAGGCGATGATGAGCAGGCCGTAGACGAACAGGGCGATTTCGGTCGAGCGCGAGGATCTCATGACCGTCCGCGTCCCATCACCGCGTCGAGATCGATCCGCGAGATCGCGAAGATGGCCAAGGCGCTGACGATCAGGATGAGCGTCATCGCCAGCGCAGACCCGAGCGGCCAGTTCTGATTGAAGGAGAAGGCGGTCTCGATCTCGGTGGCGATGGCGACCACGGCCTGGCCGCCGAGCAGCTTCGATTCGGCCAGCGCGCCGGTCGACAGCACGAAAGTGAGGAGCGATCCGACCATGATGCCGGGCGCTGCGAGGGGCAGTTCGATCTCGCGAAATATCTGCCACCGGGAAGCCCCCAGATCGGCAGCGGCGTGGCAGGCATCCTCGGGGATCATGGATATCCCTTGCGCCAGCGGGAACAGCATGAAGGGAAGGTAGACATAGACGAGCCCGAAGACGATGATCGGTACGTTGTACAGCGCGCCGCCGATGCCGCCGCCGAACCAGGCGTTGAGATAGCCGTCGACCAGGCCGCCCTTCATCAGCGTCAGCGCCCAGCCGAACAGGCGAATGTTTTCGGACACGCACAGGCTGATCACCACCGCGATGGTGATGACCAGGGTAAATCGGCGGAACACCTTGGCCATGGCATAGGCGAGCGGCCAGCAGATCACGAACAGCAGCGCCGTCGCGGCGAGCGCGAGACCCAACGAACGGAACAGCGACTTCAGATATCCCTGCTCGACAAGCAGCGGATAGGACGAGAAGTCCGGCACATGCGCCAGATCGAACACGTTCTGCGGCATGATCGAGAAGCCGGCGATCACCGCGACGGGCGCGATGAAGCCGAGCAGCAGGAGAAGGCCGAGAGGCGCGGCGCTCAGCAGGCCGAGGCGGTTGTCGATCCGCTTCATGCCCGTTCCCCATTCAGGAAATGCGCATGCTGCCTGTCCCAGCCGAGCACGACGGCGTCGCCGGGCGCGCCGGCGATGCGGTCCTCGCTGAGCTTCTCGACCGTCAGAATCTGGCCGTTGGCCGCCTCCACCTTGTACTGGGTGCGGGAGCCCAGCATGTATTCGGCGCGCAGGGTGCCCCTGACCTGATAGTCGCGGGACTGCGGCGGACGCAGGAAATGGACGAATTCCGGCCGCACCATCAATGTCGTCTTCTCGCCGGGCTTGAGCGGCTTCGAAGCGGCTCCAGGCTCGGCCGGTACGGTCGCCTCGACGCCTGCCCCGGAAAATCCGCCGTCTTCGCCGCCATGGCCGTCGAACAGATTGACCTCGCCCATGAACTCGGCGACGAATCGGCTCACCGGCCGTGCGTAGATCTCGTCGGCCGAGCCGATCTGCTCGAACTGGCCGGCCCGCATGATGGCGATGCGGTCCGACATCACCATCGCTTCCTCGAGCGAGTGGGTGATGTAGACGAAGGTCTTGCCGGTTCGCCGATGCAGGTCCTTCAGCTCCTTTTCCAGCGTCTTGCGCAGACGATAGTCGAGAGCCGACAGCGGCTCGTCGAAGAACAGGATCTCCGGATCGAAGGCGAGGGCACGGGCGAGCGCTATGCGCTGGCGCTCGCCGCCGGAGCACTGGTTTATCGATCTCGAATAGTAGTCGTCCCGCAGGCGCAGCAGCGACATCAGCTCCAGCGCGCGGCTCCTGCGCTGCGCCGCCGGCACGCCCCTGACCTTCAGGGGGAATTCGATGTTCTGCCCGACGCTGCGGTGCGGAAACAGCGCCAGCGACTGGAAGACCATGCAGGTCGGACGCTTGTTGGCCGGAATATGGTCGATGCGGTTGTCGCGGAGCCACAATTCGCCGGTGGACGGCGAATCCATGCCGACGAGCAGCCTGATCAGCGTCGTCTTGCCGCTTCCCGACGGTCCGACGATCGTCAGAAACTCACCGTCGGCGATGTCCAGGTCGATGTCGTCGAGAACCCGAACGTTGCCAAAGTGCTTGGCAACGCCCTTCAGGCGCAGGATAGGCTCGGTCGGCATGGCGGTCACGGCCGATCCATCACGTCCGCTTGGCGGCGGCATAGATGGGATTCAGCTCGCCGTAGGACACGATCTCGCCATACTGGATCGAACGCGCCATCTCCTCTTCGAGGCTGTCCCATTGGATGGCATCCAGCTCCTCCGTCGAGTACTGCGCGAAAACATCGGGATCGGCCATGGAAGCGATCGGGTTGTACGTTCCTTCCGCGAAGCTGACGACCTTGGCGATCTCCGGCTTCTGCACGAAATCGATGAAGTCCTCGGCCAGCTTTGACGGCTGCGGGTTGCTGACGGCCGATGTGAGCTCGGCCCAGACGACCCCGCCCTTGCCGTCGACCGGCCCGGATTTCGGCGTGATGGCGCGGACATTGGTGGCCCCGTCGAACCGGGCGGGCGATGCCGTATAGGTGCCGCCGGTAAAATAGGCGTCGATCTCGCCGTTGATCAGCGCGGTGGTCATGGCCACCAGATCGTCGGTCAGCAGTTTTGCGCCAACGAAGATGTGCTCTGCCGTTGCCTTGAACTTCGCCTTTCCGGCGTCGTCCATCGGAGCGAAGGGATCGACCCCCGCGGTCAGGCAAAGATGGATGATGTTCCAGTCGGCGTAGGTCAGGACACCGTAGCGGCCCTTCATCGCCGGGTCGAGAAAGAGGTTCCAGCCCTGGTCTTCCGCCGTCTCGCGGCTGATCTTGTCGGTGTTGACGACGAAACTGAACGGCCCGTAGCGCTGCGGCATGCCGAGCAGGTCGCCCTGGTCCGAAAAGGCGTAGGAGTACGGCTTGGCGAACTCTCCGCTCATCTTCGCGAAGTAGGGCATGAACCGCTCCTTGTTCAGCGGCTTGATGAGATTTTCGGGAAACAGCTTGCGCGCCCAGGGCTGATTGACGTTGAGCACGTCCCAGACGCCGAGTTCGCCGGCGCGCAGGCGGTTTATCATGTCCGGATCGGAGGTGCCGCTCTCGGCGCGCACAGTGCTGCCGGGATGCGCCTGGCGGAACGGCGCCAGCACGTTGTCGGTGTTGTAGCCTTCCCAGCACAGGATGTTGAGCTGGGTGTCACGGCTCGACTGGGCGGCGGCGGCGCCTCCCAAAGCCCATGCGCCGGCGAAGCCGCCGAGGGCGAGATTGAAATTCCGGCGTGTGATCATGCCGATAGCTCCCATTGTCCGGGAAAGGACCTCTTGGCCTTCTTTCCTGCTGTGAGGCTATCAGCGATCGGGACGGTGTTCTTGACAGGAGCACCGCCGAATTTGACAGTTGCCCGCCACGCGCCGTCGCGAAGCCCGGCAAAAACAGGTCGCGCGACAAGGCCCTCGCGGGCGGCTACGTAATCGAATAGGGCAGGGTGGCGCGATTGTTCTGGTCGACGGTCAGCCGGGCCTTGAGGGGCGGCACGGCGCGCTGGGCGCAGTTCGGCCGCTGGCAGATGCGGCAGGAGATGCCGATCGGATCGAAGGCGACCTTGTTCGCCATGTTCAGGCCGTCGGAATAGACGAAGCTGTCCGCATATGTGACTTCGCATCCCAGGGCGATCGCATAGCGCCGCTGTGGCGCGTTGTAGCCGCCGCCGGCCTTCCTGAGCTCTGTCGCCACCGAGAGGTAGCGCACGCCGTCCGGCGTTTCGGCGAGTTGCCGAATGAAGCGCCCCGGCGTCTCGAAGGCCTGGTGCACGTTCCAAAGCGGACAGGCTCCACCGAAGCGGGCGAACTGCAGCTTCGCCGCGCTGTGGCGCTTGGTGATGTTGCCGGCGCGGTCCAGCCGGGCGAAGAAGATCGGCACGCCCTTCGATCCCGGCCGCTGCAACGTGCTCAGCCGATGCGCGACCTGTTCGATGCTTGCGCCGAAGCGCGCGGCCAGCAGCTCCAGGTCATGACGCACCGCCTGCGCCGCGGCGGCGAACGGGCGGTAGGGCAGGATCAGCGCGCCGGCAAAATAGTTGTAGAGGCCGATGCGGCAGATGTCGGCCGCCTCTTGCGAGCGGAAATCGGCGCGCTTGACGATGGCCGACACCTGGGGCGCGGTCTCGAGTTCGCCGATCTGGAACGCCATCTGGAAGCTGCGCGTCGCAGCCGGCAGGTAGGTGTTGAGGAAAAGGATCTTCGCGGCGCTGTCGAAGCGGCGAATGAGATCGACCTCGGCGGAGCGAGCCATTCGTACTCCGTGCCGGTCTTCCAGATGGGCGGCCAGCGCTGTGCCCGCGTCGCGGTCCTCCATGCCGATGGCCGAGGCCAGTTCCTCCGCCGCCAGGTCCAGCTCGTGAATGTAGTTGTCGACGAAATGGAAGAAGTCGCGAACCTCTTCGTAAGGCGTGGGCTCGGCCTGCGAGACCCGTCCCCCTTCCTGCGACAGGCTGGCGAGCTGCTCGCCCGAGCGGCGATAGGCCTGATGGCAGGAGATGAGAGCCCGCGCAAAGCCTGGCGCGTTCTGGGTCACCAGCTTGAGCTCTTGCAGGTTCGGCTCGTAGCCGTCGAAGAGCGGGTCCGACAGCGCTTCGCTGAGCGCCGACAGCATGCGATCGGAATCGGTCGACGAAAACTCGGCCAGATCGATCTTGAGCTTCTCGGCCAGGGCAAGCAGCACGGCCGCCGACACGGGGCGCTGATTGTTCTCGATCTGATTGAGGTAGCTGGTCGAGATGCCGAGCCGCTCGGCGAACTGCGCCAGCGTGCTGGCCTGCGCCTGTCTCAACTCGCGGATCTTGCGTCCGATGTAAAGTTTGGGCGGCGCCATTTGCAATTTCGCAAAATTCTGAATTCAGTTTTGTATACTATGCAATTGCGCCTTTTCAAGCGTTCTGCCTCCGCACGCGACGCGATATGTCGCCGTCCATAGCCCCGCGGAGCACCCCCATGATCCTGTTCGCCGCCATTGCCGAACGACGGAAATCGTCCTCTCTCCTGACCAATGTCGCGACCGTCGTCGCCGCCTCGCTGCTTCTGGCGCTTTCCGCCAAGATCTCGGTGCCCTTCTATCCGGTGCCGCTGACCATGCAGACCTTTGTCGTCATCGGTCTCGGGCTCGCCCTGGGTCCGACGCGCGGGCTCGCCGCGGTGCTGCTCTATCTCGCCGAGGGCGCGGCCGGCCTGCCGGTGTTCGCCGGCACGCCGGAAAAGGGCATCGGCATCGCCTACATGATGGGTCCGACGGGCGGCTACCTGGCCGGCTACATCCCCGCCGTGCTGGTCGCCGGCCGGCTCGCCCAGCGCGGCTGGGACCGCAACACCGTGCTGACCCTGGCTGCCGCGCTGCTCGCCGGCGCGGTCATCTACGTGCCGGGGCTGCTGTGGCTGGGCAACGTCATCGGCTTCGACAAGCCGGTGCTGCACTACGGCCTCTACCCCTTCGTCTTCGGCGACATCGTCAAGGCGGCGCTCGCCGCGCTCGTCTTCCCGGCCGCCTGGCGCTGGCTCGCCTCGAAGGATGTCGCCTGATGCGCGCCATCCTGGAGCAACTGGAGACGCGCCGGGTAGAAGCCCGTCTCGGCGGTGGCCAGAAGCGCATCGACGCCCAGCATTCCAAGGGCAAGCTGACGGCCCGCGAAAGGCTGGACGTGCTCCTCGACGAAGGGTCGTTCGAGGAGTTCGACATGTATGTCACCCACCGCGCCACCGATTTCGGCATGGCCTCGCAGAAAGTGGCGGGCGACGGCGTGGTGACCGGCTGGGGCACCATCAACGGTCGCCTCGTCTACGTCTTCAGCCAGGATTTCACCGTGCTCGGCGGTTCGCTGTCCGAAACGCATGCACAGAAGATCTGCAAGATCATGGACATGGCGGTGAAGAGCGGCGCACCGGTGATCGGGCTCAACGACAGCGGCGGCGCGCGCATCCAGGAAGGCGTCGCCTCGCTGGCCGGCTATGCCGACGTGTTCAAGCGCAATGTCGACGCCTCCGGCGTGATCCCGCAGATTTCCGTCATCATGGGGCCATGCGCCGGCGGCGCGGTCTATTCGCCGGCCATGACCGACTTCATCTTCATGGTGCGCGATAGCTCGTACATGTTCGTCACCGGTCCGGACGTGGTGAAGACCGTCACCAACGAGATCGTCACCGCCGAGGAACTCGGCGGCGCGCGCACCCACACCCAGAAATCCTCCGTCGCCGACGGCGCCTTCGACAATGACGTCGAGGCGCTGGAAGGCATTCGCCGGCTGTTTGACTTCCTGCCGCTGAACAACCGCGAGAAGCCGCCGGTGCGGCCCTTCTACGACGATCCGTCGCGGCTGGAGATGCGGCTCGACACGCTGATCCCTGACAGCGCCAGCAAGCCCTACGACATGAAGGAACTGATCCTGGCGATCGCCGACGAATCCGATTTCTGCGAGATCCAGGAAGCCTACGCGCGCAATATCGTCACCGGCTTCCTGCGCATAGAAGGCCAGACCGTCGGCGTCGTCGCCAACCAGCCGATGGTGTTGGCCGGCTGCCTCGACATCGATTCCTCGCGCAAGGCGGCGCGCTTCGTGCGCTTCTGCGACGCGTTCTCGATCCCGATCCTGACGCTGGTCGACGTTCCCGGCTTCCTGCCCGGCACGAGCCAGGAATATGGCGGCGTCATCAAGCACGGCGCCAAGCTGCTGTTCGCCTACAGCCAGGCGACCGTGCCCATGGTCACGCTGATCACGCGAAAAGCCTATGGCGGCGCCTATGACGTCATGGCCTCCAAGCACATCGGCGCGGACATCAACTATGCCTGGCCGACTGCCGAGATCGCGGTGATGGGCGCCAAGGGCGCCACCGAAATCCTCTACCGCTCCGAACTCGGCGATGCCGGCAAGATCGCCGAGCGGACCAGGGAGTACGAGACCCGCTTCGCCAATCCCTTCGTCGCCGCCGAACGCGGCTTCATCGACGAGGTGATCATGCCGCACTCCTCGCGCCGGCGCATCTCGCGTGCCTTCGCCGCCCTCAGAAGCAAGAGCGGCGAGTCGCGCTGGAAGAAGCACGACACCATGCCGCTGTGAGGACATAAGATGTTCAAGAAGATCCTCATCGCCAACCGCGGCGAGATCGCCTGCCGTGTCATCAGGACGGCGAAGCGGATGGGCATCGCCACCGTCGCGGTCTATTCCGACGCGGACCGCGAAGCCCTGCATGTGCGGATGGCCGACGAGGCCGTTCACATCGGCCCCGCGCCGTCGTCGCAGTCCTACATCGCTATCGACCGCATTCTCGAGGCCATCCGGGCCACCGGCGCGGACGCCGTCCATCCGGGCTACGGCTTCCTGTCGGAAAACGCCCATTTTGCCGATGCGCTGAGGCAGGCCGGCGTGGCCTTCATCGGCCCGCCGGTCGGCGCGATCGAGGCGATGGGCGACAAGATCACCTCCAAGCGCATCGCCGCCGCGGCGGGCGTCAGCACCGTGCCGGGCCATATGGGCCTGATCGAGGACGCTGACGAGGCCGTGCGCATCGCCGGCCAGATCGGCTATCCGGTGATGATCAAGGCCTCCGCCGGCGGCGGCGGCAAGGGCATGCGCATCGCCTGGAACGACGCCGAGGCGCGCGAAGGCTTCCAGTCGTCGCGCAACGAGGCGAAATCCGCCTTCGGCGACGACCGCATCTTCATCGAAAAATTCGTCACCGAACCGCGCCACATCGAGATTCAGGTGCTGGGTGACCAGCACGGCACCATCCTCTATCTCGGCGAGCGCGAATGCTCGATCCAGCGCCGCAACCAGAAGGTCATCGAGGAGGCGCCATCCCCCTTTCTCGATGCCGGAACCCGCAAGGCGATGGGCGAGCAGGCCGTCGCGCTGGCCCGCGAGGTCGGCTATTTCTCCGCCGGCACGGTCGAGTTCATCGTCGACGGCGGCCGCAACTTCTATTTCCTCGAGATGAACACCCGGCTGCAGGTCGAGCATCCGGTGACGGAGCTGATAACCGGGCTCGATCTCGTCGAGGAGATGATCCGCGTCGCCGCCGGCGAAAGGCTCGGCCTCGCGCAGAAGGACGTCAAGCTCGACGGCTGGGCGATCGAGAGCCGCCTCTACGCCGAGGACCCCTATCGCAACTTCCTGCCGTCGATCGGACGGCTGATCCGCTACCGTCCGCCGGCCGAAGGCTCGCAGCCCGACGGCACGGTCATCCGCAACGACACCGGCGTCTTCGAAGGCGGCGAGATCTCGATGCACTACGATCCGATGATCGCCAAGCTGTGCACCTGGGCCGGCGATCGCCGGACCGCCATCGACGCGATGGGCAAGGCGCTGGACGATTTCGAGGTGGAGGGCATCGGCCACAATCTGCCGTTCCTGTCCGCAGTGATGCGGCAGGAGCGGTTCCGCTCCGGCAGGCTGACCACGGCCTACATCGCCGAGGAGTTTCGGGACGGCTTCCACGGCGTCGCACCGTCCGATTGCGAGGCACGCAAGCTTGCGGCGGTGGCCGTGTATCTGACGCGCTTCAGCGATCAGCGTGCCGCGCGCATCTCGGGCACGCTCGCCAACCACCAGCGCCATATCGGGCGGAAATCGATCGCGACATTGGGCGGCAGATCCTTCGCGGCGGCCGTCTCCGAGGACGCCGGGCGCGTTCTGGTCTCGCTGGACGAGGGCGAGGCCGTCGAAGTCGCAAGCGACTGGACGCCTGGCCGGCCGCATGCGCATTTCCGGATCGGCGTCGAGGAGATCGGCGTCAAGGTCGCGCCGGCCGGCGCAGGCTGGCGGCTGCGCTGGCAGGGCATCGACACGGTGGCGCGGGTGCGCTCGCCGCGCGTGGCCGAACTGGCGCGGCTGATGCCGGTCAAGGCGGCGCCCGACACCTCCAGGATGCTGCTCTGCCCGATGCCGGGCGTCATCACGTCCGTGCTGGTCGGCGAAGGCGAAACGGTCGAGGCCGGCCAGGCGCTGGCCACGGTCGAGGCGATGAAGATGGAAAACGTGCTGCGCGCCGAGCGCCGCGCGACGGTGAAGACGGTGGCGGCCAGGGCCGGTGCGAGCCTCGCGGTCGACGAACTCATCATGGAATTCGAGTGATGGCCTGCACGACAACCCCTACCCCTTACCCCTCCCCACAAGGGGGAGGGGTATCGTTGACGCCGCGCCGATCCTTGACCGGCGCCGAAGCCGACCTTCGTTTCGGAAACCCCCTCCCCCTTGCGGGGAGGGGTAAGGGGTGGGGGTGCGCAATCGCCGCAACCGCTGTGTCCTGCCGTCGCGGTCGGAGCCTGTGATGACAAATCCCCACATCGCCAGATGGCGCGCCGCCGCCGAGACGGAACTGAAGCGCGATCCCGACACGCTGATCTGGAACACGCCGGAAGGCATCGCCGTGAAGCCGGTCTATTCGGCCGAGGACATTGCGGGCGCGGCGCATCTGGCCTCGATGCCGGGCGAAAAGCCGTTCCTGCGCGGCCCGCGCGCCACAATGTATGCCGGCCGGCCATGGACGATCCGGCAATATGCCGGCTTCTCCACCGCCGAGGCGTCCAACGCCTTCTACCGCAAGGCGCTTGCCGCCGGCCAGCAGGGCGTGTCGGTGGCCTTCGACCTCGCCACCCATCGCGGCTACGACAGCGACCATCCGCGCGTCGAGGGCGATGTCGGCAAGGCGGGCGTCGCCATCGACAGCGTCGAGGACATGAAGATCCTGTTCGACGGCATCCCGCTCGGGGAGATTTCCGTCTCCATGACGATGAACGGCGCGGTGATCCCGATCCTCGCCAGTTTCATCGTCGCCGGCGAGGAGCAGGGCGTGCCGAGGGCGCAGCTTTCCGGGACCATCCAGAACGACATCCTCAAGGAGTTCATGGTCCGCAACACCTACATCTACCCGCCCGAGCCCTCGATGCGGATCATCGCCGACATCATCGCCTACACGGCGAAGGAGATGCCGAAGTTCAATTCCATCTCGATCTCCGGCTACCACATGCAGGAGGCCGGCGCGACGCTGGTGCAGGAGCTCGCCTTCACGCTGGCCGACGGACGCGAATATGTGCGCGCCGCGCTGCAGAAGGGCCTCAACGTCGACGATTTCGCCGGGCGGCTGTCGTTCTTCTTCGCCATCGGCATGAACTTCTTCATGGAAGCCGCCAAGCTGCGCGCCGCGCGCCTGCTGTGGACCCGCATCATGGAGGAATTCGCGCCGAAGAAGGCCTCTTCGCTGATGCTGCGCACCCACTGCCAGACCTCGGGCGTGTCCTTGCAGGAGCAGGACCCCTACAACAACATCGTGCGCACCGCCTTCGAGGCGATGAGCGCCGCGCTCGGCGGCACGCAGAGCCTGCACACCAACTCCTTCGACGAGGCCATAGCGCTGCCGACCGAATTCTCGGCCCGCATCGCGCGCAACACGCAGTTGATCCTCCAGCATGAAACCGGCGTGACCAGGGTGGTCGATCCACTCGCCGGCTCCTACTATGTCGAGAGCCTGACCAGCGAGCTCGCCGACAAGGCCTGGGCGCTGATCGAGCAGGTCGAGGCGATGGGCGGCATGACCAGGGCCGTCAACGCGGGCCTGCCCAAGCGCCTGATCGAGGAGGCCGCCACCCGCAGGCAGGCCGCCGTCGACCGTGGCGAGGAGGTCATCGTCGGCGTCAACAAGTACCGGCTGGAGCGGGAGGACGAACTCGACATCCTCGACATCGACAACAGGGCGGTGCGCGAGGCGCAGGTCGCCCGCATCGGGACGACGCGCCGCCAGCGCGACCCACGGCGCTGGCGCGAGACCATCGACGCCCTGCGTGACGTCGCCCGCAGCGGCAACGGGAATATCCTCGCGGCGGCCGTCGAGGCGGCGCGGGCACGGGCCACGCTGGGCGAGATTTCGGACGCGCTGCGCGACGCGTTCGGCGATCACGCGGCGGTGCCGAAAGTGGTGCGCAAGGTCTACGGCCCCGCCTGTGAGGGAGACCCGGAATATCAAACGCTGGTCGATCGCATCGGCGAGTTGAGGACGAAACTGGGCGAGCCACCGAGGATCATGGTCGCCAAGCTCGGCCAGGACGGCCACGACCGCGGCGCCAAGGTCATCGCCTCGGCCTTCGGCGACATCGGCTTCGACGTCGTCGCTGGCCCGCTGTTCCAGACGCCGGAGGAAGCTGCGCGCCTGGCGATCGAATCGAAGGTCCATGTCGTCGGCATGTCGTCGCTGGCCGCCGGTCACAAGACGCTGGCGCCGCAGCTTGTCGAGGCGCTGAAGGCGAAGGGCGCCGAGAACATCGTCGTCGTCGCCGGCGGAGTCATCCCCAGGCAGGATTATCAGCATCTGCGGGATTGCGGCGTCGCCGCGGTGTTCGGCCCGGGCACCAACGTGCTCGACGCGGCCCGCGCGGTTCTGGACCTTCTCGAAGGCCGCCGCCGCAACGCATAGCCGGGCTTTCCGGCGCGGGCGCGGCAGCAGCTTGTCGCTCGCCTGGCCCAGGACGGCAGGCCGCGCAACTGTGCCACCGGGAATGCGTCACCGAAAAAGCAAGGACCGGTCCCGGCGCCGGCCGTCGTCGAGACCGGATCAGGCGTCGATCGGGAGGCGGTTTGGTCAGGTCTTTCTGAACCGGGCCGGCGATACTCCCGACAGATCACGAAAGGCGCGTGAAAAGGCGCTCGTCTCGCTGAACCCCAGCGCCAGTGCCGCTTCGGTAATCGAGTGCCGGTCGTCGGACAGAAGAAGCTTGGCGCTGTCGAGCATCGCCGCGTTTCGCAGGTCGCGGAACTTCGCTCCATGCGCGGCGAGGTATCGGTGCAGCGTGCGCACGCTGATGCCGAGCTGGCGCGCGACGCTCGGCGCATCGAGCCGGTCGAAATCGCCGGCGCTGAACGCCTGCTTCAGCAGCTTCACGACCATGCTCACCAGGTCCTGGCGCGAACCGAGATTTCGAAGATCGTGGAACACCCGGTCTGCGACGATCCTGTAGAGATAGGCGTCCTTGAACCGGCCGGGATGATCCAGGGCACTCCGCTGCACATAGATCGCGTTGCGGCTCGAATTCGGCCGGACGTCCCTGCCGAGCCAGGCAGGCGCCGCGCCCCGCTCCCAAGCCGGGCAATGTTCGAGATCGAGCCGGCAGACGTCGGAAGCGCCGTCGCGCCCCCTCCGGAGGGCGGCGCCGAGCATGGTCACCGAGAATTCCGCGTCTGGCGCCTTCTCTTCCGGCGTTCCGAACCGGACCGAGTAAGTGATGCGCGCCAGGTCGCCATGTGTTTCGATGCCGATTTCGGTGTTTTCCTGGAGAAGCTCGAACGCCGCGCAGAAATCCCTCAGGGCGGTGCCCATGTCGGGTGCGAGTTCGAAAAGATAGCCGATCGCGCCGAACGAGCGTGCGTCGAAGGCCTCCGCGAATTCGATGCTGAAGGTCGGGAGCCCGGTTTCGCCGGCCGCCGAGCGCAGCAGCGACGAGAAGGCGGAAAGGGTGATCTCCGACGTCTGCGCCGCCGGCGGCAGGGCGTGCTGCAGTCCGCATGTTTCGATGACGCGCGCCGGATCGCCGCCATGTCGCCTCACGACCTGGTCGAAGCCGATCGTCACGCCGGCGTGCACCATCCCCAGATGGCCCATGGATGGCGGGTGTTGCTGCCCGGGACGACCTGGCTCCATCTCACAGCACTCTTGGCGATCGCAGTGTCTGCCATCGAAGATGGTCGAACAGATCTGACAGGTTTCAAGCAGAGACGCGGCTGTTGGCCGAAACTGTCAACACAATGGCCGACCCTGTCAAGCTTGTCCCGCCCGGATTGGGCAGGTTCGCGGAATTCCAAGGGGGAGAAGGTCATATGCCGGATCTGCAATCAACGACCATCGGCCTGAAGCCGAATTCGCTCGGCCTGGCGAGCATCGTCTTCTTTGTTGTGGCGGCGGCCGCACCCCTTACTGCGGTAGTCGGTGCGGCGCCTCTGGCTTTCGGGCTCGGAAATGGTGCCGGTGCGCCCTCCGCCTACATCCTTGCGGGCCTCGTCTACCTCGTCTTCGCCGTGGGCTTCACCGCGATGAGCCGTCATGTAGGAAGCGCCGGAGCGTTCTATGTCTTCGTGTCGCAGGGCCTGGGCAAATCCTGGGGCGCCGCGGCCGGGGCGATCACTCTGCTGACCTATGTCGAGATACAGATCGCCGTCTACGCCTTCTTCGGCATCGTTCTCGCGGGTGTCGGCGAATCCGCCGGACTGGCGCTGCCGTGGTGGGTCTGGGCCGGCGTCTGCATGGTCGTGGTCGACGTCTTCGCAACCCGGAACATCGAGTTCTCCGGAAAGGTGCTCGGTGTGTGCATGCTTGGAGAAGTCGCGGTCCTCCTGGCTCTCGATCTGGCGATCCTTTTCCAGGGTGGCGGTCCGGAGGGGATCGTCTTCACGTCCTTCGCCCCTGAAACGGTGTTCGTCGCGGGCCTGGGCATCAGCCTGCTTTTCGCCGTTGCATCCTTCATCGGCTTCGAAGCGACGGTCATCTTCGCCGAGGAGGCCAGGGAGCCGCGTCGGACGATCCCGATGGCCACCTATGTGGCGGTCGTCGCGATCACCGTCTTCTATGCCTTCTCGGCATGGTGCATGGTGGTAGCCTATGGGCCGTCCAGCATTCGTGATGTCGCCAACGGAGACCTCTCGGATCTCTTCGTGAACACCGCCGGGGCGCGGGTCGGCGACTGGCTGAAGCTTGCGATGACGGCGCTGCTGATAACCAGTCTGTTCGCCGCCGCGCTTTCCTTCCAGAACACCATCAGCCGGTATCTCTTTGCGCTGGGTCGCGACGGTCTGCTGCCGAAGGCGCTCGGCAATGCAGACGCGGTGCATCGCTCGCCGCGGTTTGCGAGCCATTCGTACACCGTCGTGGCGGTCGCCTTCGTCGTCGTTTCGGTTCTTTTGAACCTCGACCCCTACACCATCCTGTACTCCTGGCTGGCCGCAGCTTCCGCGCTCAGCATACTGGTCGTGCAGATCCTGGTCTGCATTGCCATACTGCGCTTCTTCGGCAGCGATCGGCGCGGCACGTCCCTGTGGCAAAGCCGCATCTCGCCGATCCTCGCCATCATCGGGCTCGGCAGTTTCACCCTGATCGCTCTGTCCAATCTCTCCCTGCTGACAGGTGACGACTCGTGGCGGGTCTGGCTGATCCCGGTGGCCATCGTCGTGCTGGGGGCGGTCGGCTGGTGGCGGTCCACTCAGGCCGAGGTGCATGTTTCCAATTCGCTGGCACCCGCGGTGGGCGAGTAGGACCCGATCATGGCCTGCGAACTCAAGCAGCTCACGCTGGCCGACGGGAACACCATGGAGTATGCGCATCGGCCCGGCGGAGACCAGCCGATCGTGCTGATCCATGGGTATGCCGATAGCTGGTACTCGTTCAAGGGAGTGATGGACTTCCTGCCGGGCAATCTCGCGGCCTTCGCACCAACCCTGTTGGGGCACGGCAGATCGTCCAAACCTGCGCGGGCCTACACGATCGAAGGCTATGCCGCCGAGGTCCTGGAGTTCATGCGGTCGCTCGGCATAGAGCGGTCGGCAATCGTCGGGCATTCCATGGGGACCTTCGTCGCCCAGAGCATTGCGCTCAGCCACCCCGCCAATGTTTCGAGCATGGTCCTGATCGGAAGTGCGGTCACCGCGGACAATCCGGTCCTCCGGAGCCTCTACGGCGAAACGCTAGATTTCGAGGATCCGGTTTCCTCCGACTTCGTCAGGAATTTCCAAAGCGGAACCTGCGTCGGGCCATTTGACCCTTGCATGTCGCTCGACGACATCGTCGGCGAAAGCAGTCTGCTTCCCGCGCATGTCTGGTCGTCGGCGCTCAAGGGCCTGATGGACTATCGCTCCGCCGATTTCGACGATGCCGCCTTGAGCGCGCTACGGACACCGACGCTCGTGCTGGGGGGCGTCATGGACGAGATATTCAACGAGGCCGCGCAGCGAAAACTCGCCGACGCGCTTCCGCATTCTGAAATCCGGCTGGAGGCGGATGTCGGCCATTCGCCGAACTGGGAAAAGCCCCGACGGATCGCACGGCAGATCGCCGAATTCGTTGCGAAACAGGGCTGACCGCCGCGGCTGGCCTGATCACGAGCCCGAAGCCGCGGCAGCCGGGCGCATTCATCGGTCACCGATCGCGACATCGGCCGTCACACGGCGATCGTGGCGCGCGGCGACCTGCGCGCCGAACTTCACGGCCAGGCCGGCCGGCGCCCCGTCCGAGAAATCGCCTCTTCCGCGCGCCGCTGAGCGCGCGGAAGAGGCGTCCCGATCATGTGCGGGCGGAATCGAGCTGTTCCTTGTTCGTCACGACTTCCTGTGCCTTCGCATAGGATTCGATCAGGAGCTGGTAGGGCGGGAAGATCTTCGTATAGATCTGCGCCCATTCGGCGGCATCGTCGCGATGCCATGTGCGCTGGAGTTCGGAAGCGACGGCGCCGGTGTCCATCGGCACCGCCCCTGCCTGAACCACGCGGGCGAGCGTGATCTCCTGGGCCATTTTCGAATAGGTGCCGGAGGCATCGACCACCACGAAAACCTTGTAGCCTTCCTGGATCGCGCTGATCGCCGGAAAGGCCATGCAGACGCTCGTGATGGTGCCGGCGATGATCAGCGTCTTGCGGCCGGTTGCCTTGACTGCGGCGACGAAGTCCGGGTTGTCCCAGGCGTTGATCTCGCCTTTTCGCGCGACATATTTGGCGTGGGGGGCGTTTTCGTGAATTTCGGGGATCAGCGGGCCGTTCGGGCCTTGCGGCACCGATGCGGTGGTGATCACCGGCATCTTGCTGAGCGTCGCCATCTTCGCCAGCGCGGTCGCGTGATTGCGCAGCACGGTGAAGGGCATGTCGGCGACCGTCTGGAACAGGCCGCTCTGATGATCGATCAGCAGCATCGCCGCATCATCCGGATCGATCACCGGACGGGCGCCATTGAAGTTGGCAGGTAGGCTCATGATTATTCCCTTCTTCAGTTGATTCCGCCTGAAACAGGACGGAGGAGGCGGACGAAGTCGCGTCCCGCCACATTGGCTTCGCCGTGTTCGTGGAAATGGCGGATATGCTCGCTCTCTTCGTGATGCTTCTGCTGGGCGCCGGCATTCTCCCAATGTTCGACGAAGACGAATTTTCCCGGCTCGTTCAAATCCTCGAACAGGTCGTAGCGAATGTTGCCCTCCTCGCCGCGCGAGGGCTCCACGAGTGCTGCCAGGTCGCGGCGAAGATCGTCTTCCTTGCCGGGCTTCGACGTGATGCCGACGACGATGAAAAGTTCCGACATGAGCTTCGTCCTTCCTTTCGGTGAAGCCTGCATCGCCGGCCGGCGATGCAGGCGCCGACCGGCTATTCGGTTCTGTCGTTTGCGAACTGGAGGCCTGCGGTGCCGCCCGTTTCGATGAACAGGTTCATGAAGGCCGGGACGGTCTCGCTGCGCTTCCAGTCGCGCTGCAGCTCGCAGAAGAGCTGCGGAACGGAGATCATCTTGCCGCCCGCCTGCTCGATGCGCCGCAGGGCGGCTTCGTGCGCGGCCAGCGAGGTGCCGCCAACCGCGTCGACTGGCACATAGACCTCGTAGCCCTCGGCGAGCGCGTCGAGCGCCGGGAAGGTCAGGCACGCCTCGGTCCACAGCGCCGTCATGATGAGCTTCTTGCGTCCGGTCGCCTCGACGGCCTTGCGGAATTCGACGTCTTCCCAGCTATTGATGGTGGTGCGGTCATAGGTCGGATAGTCTGCCAGCGCCTTGCGGACCTGCGGCACCGGCGGCCTGTTGAGGCCGGTTTCGACATTCACCGTCGAATGGATGATCGGCAGCTTGTAGGCGACGGCGGCCTTGGCGCAGCCGACGATGTTGTTGACCATCAACTGCCGGTCCATCGAGGCGATCGAGTTCACCTGCACCGGCTGGTAGTCGATGATGATGAAGGCCGCATTCTGAGGGGTCAGCAGATGGTCGGCCTTCGGGTCGCGAATAGTTTCACTCGTCATCGTTCGTCTCCTTCAAAAGCCCAGGATCGGGCGCAAAAACCAGGAACTCAAAAGTCGCCTCGCGTGCTCCGCGGCCGGCGCGTCGCTGATCAATCCGACATGCTCAGGGAACGCGGCCATGGGCGCGAAGCGCCCGGACCTCGGTCAGGCCGTCTGTGCGAACCTGCCGCTGTTCACATCGTCGATCGCCTGGCGGATTTCCGCCTCGGTGTTCATCACGAACGGGCCGTAGCCCACGATCGGCTCGTTGATCGGCTCGCCGGTAAGGACCAGCAGCGTGGTGTCGCCGGCCGCGCGCAAGTGCGCCTCGCTCCCCTTGCGGCTGAGCAGCACCATTTCGGCCTCTCCGGCTTCCTGCTTGTCCCCCACGGTCAGATGACCGGCGAGAACGACCACCATGGCCGTGTGCCCTTCGGGCAGGGACAGGGTGAGGTCGGCGTCGCGGCTGAGCCTCAGGTCCCAGGCATTGATCGGTGTGAAGGTTCTCGCCGGGCCTTTGGCGTCGCCGAACCCGCCGGCGATGACCCGGGCCATGCCGGCGCCGCCCGGAAGCTCGACCACCGGGATATCGGCGCTGGTGATGCTCTGATAGCTACCCGGCGTCATCTTGTCCTTTGCGGGCAGATTGACCCATAGCTGCACCATCTTGAACGGTCCGCCGGCCTTCGCAAAAGCCGGCGAATGATGTTCCTCGTGCAGGATGCCGCCGCCGGCCGTCATCCACTGGACGTCACCGGGGCCGATCACGCCGCCGTTGCCGGCTGAATCCCGATGCTCGACCTCGCCATCATAGACAATGGTCACGGTCTCGAACCCGCGATGCGGATGCTGGTCCACCCCAAGTCGCTTGGTGGTCGGTGCGAAATAATGCGGTCCTGCAAAATCGAGCAACAGGAACGGACTGATATGTTCACCCAGAGAATTGTAGGAGAACAGAGAGCGGACGGGGAAGCCATCTCCCACCCAATGGCCGCGATCATTGCCGTAGAGGCCGAGGATCGTCTTGCTCATTATTTATCTCCTCGCGAAAAGAAGCCACCGGCGCTGCTTCTGATTTACGAGAAATATGCACGTGCATCGCTGAAGGGAAGATTGCGATTCCGGACGCAACGTCCTACGCATAGAACGATGCGGGACCTCAATGACCTCTATTATTTCGTCCAGATCGTCGATCATGGCGGCTTCGCGCCTGCCGCTCGCGCGATCGGCCTGCAGAAATCGAAGTTGAGTCGGCGGATCGCGACGCTGGAGGAGCGGCTGGGGGTCCGGCTGCTCAACCGCTCGCCGCGCCGCTTTTCGGTCACCGAAGTCGGCCAGGAGCTTTATCGTCACTGCGCCGCGATGCTGGTCGAGGCCGAAGCGGCCGAGCAGGCGATCGCCGAACTCCGGGCCGAGCCTCGCGGAGCGATCCGCATGGCTTGCCCCGTGGGTCTTCTCCAGTTCCAGTTCAGCGGCCTGATTGCCCGCTTCGTCAGGACGAACCCGGCCGTGGACGTCTATCTGAAGAGCTTCAATCGGCCGGTCGATGTGATCGCCGAGGGATACGATCTGGCGATCCGTGTCCGCTTCCCGCCGCTCGATGACACCGATCTGGTCATGCGCAAGCTCGACGACAGCCACCAATGCCTGGTCGCAAGCCCGGACCTCGTTTCGACTTCGATGACATCGCCCGCGGACCTGCACGGTCTTCCGAGCCTCGACCTCGGGCCGGCTCGCTCCGACTACCGATGGGAACTCGAAAGCGCCGATGGCAAAAAGGCGAGTGTTCCGCACACCCCCCGCATCGTCAGCGACGATATGGCGACGTTGCGCGCCGCCGCCGTCGAGGGATTGGGAATCGTCCAGCTCCCGACCTTGCTGATCTTGCCGGACATCCAGGCTGGACGGCTGGTCGACGTCTTGCCGGATTGGCGCCCGCCCGCCGGGATCGTGCACGCGGTCTTTCCTTCACGGCGGGGGTTGCGGCCGTCGGTTCGAGCCCTTCTCGACTTCTTCGTCCGCGAATGTGCGGTTCAGCGGGCCTTCGCCGAGAAGGTGCTGCGATCGTCTTTCGGCTGAGCAGGCGGGCATCAGGCGCGGGCCAGCTTGACCGTCTGGCCGAAACCGGCAGCCGGCCTCCTCGCCGCATCGCGACGCCTGTTCTCCCTCCCTGAAGTCACGGAAACCTCTGCCGGTTTGTTCCAGCGCAAACACGCCGGGGTCGCCGAAGCGTAGGGTCTCCCCATCGACACCGAAGAATCGAGAAGGAGAACCGGGATGTTCACGCGCCGCCAGGAATCGCCGGGAGCCTTTGCAGCAATCATGCCGCAACCGGGATCGCCGCGCTGCTGCGCCGGCAGGCTGGGCTCGTCGCTCCACGCCAGGGCTTGGAGTGAGGTTTGATCATGCAGCAATCTCACGCGGGCGGAGCCGGCCGGTATGCCGCGCAAGCCGCCAGCAGTGCCGGCCTGGTTGAGCTGCACAGGACGCAGACGGCCATCGCCGTGGCGCTCGAGCTTCTCGACGAACTGCTTCAACTGCTGCCGGAGCGGCCCGACGCGGCGGGATTGAAGGAGGTCGAGGATGTCCTCCGGGAAATCCGCCATCTGGCGGCGGCCGGACTGCGCAGCATTCGCAAGGCTACCGATCTGCCCGAGGAGCCGGCCGGGTCGGGTGTCGGTCGCGGCTGAGGCCGAGGGCGACCGTTCCACCGCTCCGGCCTGCCCGGCGAGCCTGACGAGCTGGTGTCGGACGGGGCCGAGATATCGACCATGTTGGAGATCGGCGGCCTGTTCGCGCAGGTCTCCGGTTTCGCGACGCCGGGCGCACGTTGCGCGCCAATGGCGACTGGAGAAATAGCATGAGTACCGACGACACTTCGCCGAACATCGACCGCTCTGTGCTTCGCACGCTGCGCAAGTCGGGCGACACATCACGCGATGGGCGTGGCCGCGTTGCAGGCATGCCGCCCATCCTTCAGTATGGTTTCAGACCGTTCTTTTTCCTGGCCGCGCTGCATGCCGGAGTGGCAACCCCGCTTTGGCTGTCCGTCTATTTCTCCGGCCGCGAACTGTCCGGACCGTTTCCCGGCCTCGGCTGGCATGCCCACGAGATGCTGTTCGGCTATCTGCAGGCCGTGGTCGCGGGATTCGTGCTGACTGCGATCCCGAACTGGACCGGACGGCTGCCGCTCAGCGGCAGGCCCCTGGCCGTGCTGGTGCTCCTGTGGGGTGCCGGTCGCGTCGCCTGCGTCGCCGTTGCCGATCCCGTGCTGGCAATGGCCATCGACGGTGCTTTCCCTGCCGTGCTGGCCTTTGCCGTCTGGCGCGAGGTCGTGGCCGGCCGCAACTGGAAGAACGCGCCTGTCGCCGTCTTGATATCTCTGTTCGGCCTGGCGAACCTCCTCGATCACGCCGCCAATCTCGGCCTCGTTGCCGACGGAGCCGGCGTCCGCTTGGCCCTGGGGGCGGCGGCGATGCTATTGACCCTCATCGGTGGGCGCATCGTGCCGAGCTTCACGCGCAACTGGCTCGCAAGGCAGCATGAGACCGAATTCCCCGCACCCTTCGGGGCCCTGGACAAGGCGGCCCTGGCAGCGACTGCCGCGGCGTGCCTTGCCTGGCTGACAGCCCCTGACGCCACCGGCACGGGACTGATGCTGATCTTTGCGGGAGTGATGCTGGGCGCCCGCCTCGCACGCTGGCGCGGCCAAAGGACGTGGAGCGAACCGATCGTCCTTGTCCTGCATGCCGGATATGCCTGGCTTGCCGCGGCCTTGCTGTTGCTGGGCGGCGCGGCGGTCGTGGACTGGATTCCGGTGAGCGCTGCGCTGCATGCGCTGACCGCGGGCGCGATCGGCACGATGACCCTGGCCGTCATGACGCGCGCCAGCCTCGGCCATACCGGGCGCGAGATCGTCGCGGACGGATCCGTCGTCGCGGTCTATTTCGCCGTCACGGCGGGAGCCGTCTTTCGGGTCGCGGCTCCGTTCGCGGCGGATTGGTATGCGCCGATGCTGTCGATCGGCGGCGCGTTGTGGAGTGCCGCCTTCCTGCTTTTCGCCGTGCGCTTTGCGCCGATCCTGTGGGGCCGCCGCGCATCCGGCTGAGAACTCGCCGTGAACGCCGATAAAAAGGTATTGCTCATGCCACTTTTTCAGGTAGCTTTTGCGTGGCCGTCCCCGCTGAAGGAGACGGGATTCGTTCGACATGTCCAAGGCCGATGAGGAGGTCATGACCCAGGACCAGGCTCAACCTGTCACAGCGGCAGGCTCTTCGCCGTCCGCGCCCAGCCGGCGCAGGGAGTTGCTCGCATTCCTGGCGCTCGCCTTCGGCATCTGGCCGGTCGTGGCCGTGGGCGTGGTCGGCGGTTACGGCTTCCTCGTGTGGATGTTGCAGATCGTCTACGGGCCGCCCGGCCCGACGGGAGGTTGACCATGTCCGAACGCTTCGCCGTGACGCGCAGGTCGTTCATCACGGGCGCCGCGGCGCCCCCGCTCCACGTTTCGAGCGCCGTCGTCGTGGTCTTCCCCGAACGGCGGCAGGAACTCTCTGAGCGGCTGGCGGAGATCGCGGGCGTGGAAGTCCATGCCGGCGAAGGCAGCCGCATCGTGCTGACGATCGAGGGACCGAGCAGCGAGATGCTCGGCGGGACGCTCATCCGCATTTCGGCGATGGAGGGCGTGATCGCGGCCAACATGGTGTTCGAGCATATCGGGGAAGACGAGGCGAGCGCGACATGACGGCAACCATCAACCGGCGCGAACTTCTCAAGGCGCATGCGGCTTCGCTTGCCGCGGCGTCCGCCGGAATTGCGGTTCCGGCCGCGGCGCAGCCCGTCTCCGGCGGGGTCGAGGCGCTCGAGATCAAATGGTCGAAGGCGCCCTGCCGCTTCTGCGGCACCGGCTGCGGAGTCATGGTGGGCGTCAAGGACGGCCACGTCGTCGCCACTCATGGCGACATGCAGGCAGAGGTCAACCGGGGTCTCAACTGCGTCAAGGGCTATTTCCTTTCCAAGATCATGTATGGCGAGGACCGTCTGACGACGCCGCTGATGCGCAGGCGCGACGGTGTGTACGACAAGAACGGCGAGTTCGAGCCGGTTTCCTGGGACGAGGCCTTCGATCTGATGGCCGAGAAATGCAAGTCGACGCTTCGGGAGAAGGGCCCCGAGGCCGTCGGCATGTTCGGCTCCGGCCAGTGGACGATCTTCGAGGGATATGCGGCGACAAAACTGATGCGCGCCGGCTTCCGCTCCAACAACCTCGATCCCAACGCCCGCCACTGCATGGCCTCGGCGGCGGTCGCCTTCATGCGCACCTTCGGCATGGATGAGCCGATGGGCTGCTATGACGAC
>JAHBYY010000130.1 GCA_019635715.1 Rhizobiaceae bacterium
ATAAAACTCCCCCCTGCGATTCCCGTTCAGCCCTCGACCCCACGCGGACGGTTGTCGGTTTTTCGGGCAGGCGGAGCAAAACTGTCCCCCCGCGCCCATCCGCAAAAGAATCGGGCGGGCGAGGTTTTCCCCGCCCGCCCGTGCATTCAGCCGATCACTTGGCGATGCAGGTGTCCGCCGTCTCGGGCGTGCAGACGTCGAGGCCGGTATAGGTCGGATCGGCCGGAGCCGCCTTGCCGTCCTTCATGTCCTTCAGCGCCAGCATCGTCCTGTAGCCCATCTCGAACGGACGCTGGCCGACCTGCCCGAGCGACAGGCCTTCCTTCATCTGATCCATCTGCACCGGCAGCGTGTCCGCGACGACCAGCGCCAGCTTCTTGGCGGCGATCTGCTCCTTGAACGGCGTCACCGCGGCGCGGTTGGCATCCGGCACGAACTGCGGGAAGCCACCCGTCGGCACGAAGGCGTCGAGGTCGGGCATCTTGGCCATGAAGTCCTGGAACTGCTGCACGGCGAGCGGGAAGTCGTCATTGGTGTAGAGCGGGCAGCCGTCGGCCTCCGTCCAGCCGTTCTGGCCGGTCAGCGCATCGCCGGGCGAGGCCGCCGATTCCTTGCCGGCCAGCGTGTCGCGGATGCCCTTCATGCGTTCGTTGTGGTTGGCCGCCGCCGCGCCGCCAGACTGGATGCAGATCGTGCCGCCATCCGGCTTGATGGTCTGCACGATCTTGGCGAGGTTGACGCCGATCTCGTAATTGTGCGTGCCGATATAGGCGACGCGCAGGTCCTTGTTCTCCGGCAGCACGTCGGAATCCCAGGTGAGCACCGGAATGCCGGCTTCCTTGGCGGCCTGCAACGCCACCGCCATCGCCGCGGCGTTGGAAGGAGCGACGGCGATGCCGTCGACCTTCTTGGCGACCAGGTCCTGCACGATCTGCACCTGCTCCTCGCCGCCGCCATGCTCGCCGGGGCCGATATACATGCATTCGAAGGCGCCGCCGCCCTCCGCTTCCGCCTTCTTGCAGCCGTCACGCGCCTGGTCGAAGAACGGGTTGTTCATGTTCTTGGGCACCAGCGCGAATGTGTATTTCTGCTGGGCAAGCGCCTGCCCGGCCATCAGCGCCGAGAAAGCCACGGCGGCAGTCAGGACGTACTTCTTCATTCGTTCCTCCCATTGTTTTGACGTTCACTTACCCGGCGGCCCGCTGCCGTCGGATTCCTATCTGCCCTTCAGCGCAAACATGCCTCCCAGCAGTGCCTTCAGCGACCGGCCGGAGGTCTGCATGCCGAGCAGCACGGCCAGGATGATGAAGCCTCCGACGAAGGCGCCCTGCCAGTTGGAATCGATTCCGGCCATCAGCAGGGCATTGCGGATGACTTCCAGGAAGGCCGAGCCGATCACCGCGCCGAAGGCCGTGCCGTAGCCGCCCATCAGGCTGGCGCCGCCGATCACCGTGCCGGCGATGACGCGCAGCTCGTAGCCGGTGCCCATGGCATTGATCGCCGAGCCGCTGTAGCCGAGCAGCAGCAGCGAGGCGATCGAGGCGGTGAAGGCGCAGAACACGTAGGCCTGGAACTTGATCCGGTCGACCGGCACGCCCGTCATCCGCGCCGCGTTCTCGTTGCCGCCTATGGCGAACAGATGCCGTGCCCAGGCGGTGAAGATGAAGACGAAGCCGACGGCCAGCGCCAGAACCACCATCACCCAGAAATGCGAGGAAAACTCCGGCATCCAGTGCGGCGCCCAGCCGGCCGGCGCGCGCAGCGGCCATTTCGCCTGGCCGATCGCCTTGACGATCGGCGCGTCGGGACCGAACTGGTAGAGCATCTGGTTGCCGGACAGGACCACCGCGAGCGACCGTGCGATCGACAGCATGCCGAGCGTCACGACGAAGGACGGCATGCCGACATAGGCGACGAAGAAGCCGTTGAAGGCGCCGCACGCCAAGCCTGCCAGCAATCCGGCCCCGAAGGCGACGTACCACGGCTGGTGCCAGGTCAGCAGCAGGCCGGCGACGATGGCCACCAGCCCCATCACGGAGCCGACCGACAGGTCGATGCCGCCGGTGATCAGCACCACCGTCATGCCCAGCCCCATGATGGCGATCGGTGCGAAGTTGCGGGTGATGTTGGTGATGTTGTCGGCCGTGCCGAAGCTGGGCTGCAGCCAGCTCATGAACACGACGAGCACGAGGAGCGCCACCGAGACCCAGAAGGCCTGGCTGGTCAGCATGCTCTGCAGCACGGTCTGTTCCTTGATGCCGACGACGTCGGCGATCGAAGCGTGGTCTTCCCCGAGGCTCTGCGTCTGGCTAGGCGGCACGGATCGCTCCCGTGATCAGTCCGGTGATCTCTTCCGGCGAGGTGGCGGATACCTGCTTGTCGGCGACTTTCGAGCCGCGGCGCAGGACGATGATGCGGTCGCAGACGGCGAACACGTCGGGCATGCGGTGACTGATCAGCATGACCGAAACGCCGCGGGCCTTCATCCGCCGGATGAGTTCCAGCACCTCGGCCACCTGCCGCACCGAGATCGCCGCCGTCGGCTCGTCCATCAGCACCAGCTTGGCGTTGGACAGGCGGGTGCGGGCGATCGCTACGGCCTGCCGCTGGCCGCCCGACATCTTGCGCACCAGGTCGCGCGGACGCGTTTCCGATTTCAGCTCGGCGAACAGTTCGGCCGAGCGGTCGATCATCGCCTTCTTGTCGAGGATGCGGAACGGCCAGATGCCCTTCTTCAGCTCGCGCCCCAGGAAGACGTTCTGGGCGGCCGTCAGATTGTCGGAGAGAGCGAGATCCTGGTAGACGACCTCGATGCCTTCGGCGCGTGCCTCGATCGGCTTGTGGAAGTGGCAGACCTTGCCCGAAACGGCGATCTCGCCTTCGCTCGGCGGGAAATTGCCGGCGATCAGCTTCACCATCGTCGACTTGCCGGCGCCGTTGTCGCCCATCAGGCCGATGACTTCGCCCGGCCCGACCGAGAAGTTCACATCGGAAAGCGCGCGGATCGCACCAAAACTCTTCCCGACGCGGCGGATCTCCAGCAGCGGCATAAAGCGTTCCTCCCCGACGGTCCTCCAGTTGTTAAGGCCACTGGTAGGACCAGAAAATTGCTAGCAGAAAATTGCAACTACGTCACGTCACGATCGTCCGCCGCGCCATCAAAGCTTCGCCGTGGCGACATCGACGGTTGCCCGGTCATCGCACGGCCTTGCGGCTGGCCAGCGTGATGACGGCGATGATGATGACGCCGGTCAGCACGAGACGGATGCCGGCACCGAAGCCGTAGGTGTTGAGCATCGTGACGAGCAGGAACAGCAGCATGGCCGCGCCCCACAGACCGGGCAGGTTGGCGAAGCCGCCGGCCACCGACGTCCCGCCGATGACGACGACGGCGATCGATGCCAGCAGGTATTCGGATCCCATGTTGAGCGCCGCGCCGCCCGAGAAGCCGGACACCAGATAGCCGGTCAGGCCGGCGAACACGCCGCACATCACGTAGGTGGCGAAGCGGACGCGATCGACATGCAGGCCGGCGAGCCGGGCGGCGCGCGGGTTCTGGCCGATCGCCGTCACCGTGCGGCCGAACACGGTCCGGTGCAGGACGACGCTCATGGCGAGGGTCAGCAGCGCGCCGGCGACCGCAAGCACCGGAATGCCGGCGACGATCCAGGTGGTGAAGTCGGCCAGCAGCGGCGGCGGCTTGATGCGGATGCCGCGGCTGTAGGAAATCGCCGCGGACAGGAACACGAAGCTGGAGGACAGCGTGGCGATGATCGGCGGGATGCGCAGCAGGCGGATCAGGCCGTAGTTGAACACCCCGACCCCGGCGCCGCAGCCGAGCGCGATCAGCAGCCCCGGAACGATCATCGGGTCGTTGCCGTCCATGATCTTCATCGACACGGCGCCGGCCAGCGTCATGGTCGCCGGGATCGAAAGGTCGACATTGCCGGGGCCGAGCGTGATGACATACATCTGGCCGATGGCGACGAGCACCGAAAACGTCGCGAAGGACAGCGCCGCGGTCAGCACGCCGGCCCCTCCCTGTCCCTCGGTGAAGGCGATGGTCGCAAGCCAGATTGCAAGGGCGCCGGCATAGGCGCCGAGCCACGGCTTGTCGAGCAGGCGGCGGAGCAGGCTCATGCGGTACGCGCCTCCGCGCGGTTGATCAGCACGCGCAGCGCCAGCACGATGATCAGGATCACGCCCTGCGCCCCGATCTGCCAGTCCGGATCGAGCCGCAGGAACGACAGGAACGAGCCGGCGAGCGTCAGCGTCATGGCACCGATGACGGCGCCGACCGGCGAGATGCGGCCGCCGGTGAACTCGCCGCCGCCGAGGATGACGCCGGCGATCGACAGCAGCGTGTAGCGCAGCGCGATGTTGGCATCGCCGGACGTGGTCAGGCCGACCAGCGCCAGCCCTGCGAACATCCCGAAGACGCCGGCCAGCGCGAACATCACCATCTTGGTCCGCAGCAGCGACCAGCCGGCACGTTCGACGGAACGCGGATTGCCGCCGGCGCCGCGCAGCACCGCGCCATAGGCGGAACGCATCAGGCCGAAATGCACGATGATCGCGAGCGCCAGCAGCGCGTAGATGGCGAAGGGGACGATCGGCGTCTTCCAGGTCATCAGCGCGCGCAGCCAGTCGGGTGCCTTTCCGCCGGGTGTCGGCAGCACAAGGATCGCCAGCCCCAGCCAGACGAACGACATGCCGAGCGTCACCACGATCGACGGCAGGTTGCGCAGATGGATCAGCGCTCCGACCGCGGCGTAGACGGCGATGCCGGCGGCGAGCACCAGCACGCCGAGGGCCGGCTGCTCTCCCAGCCAGGTCGCCCCGACGCAGGCGACGAAGCCGACATAGGCGCCGAGCGACAGATCGAGATCGTTGACCGTGATGACGAACATCTGGGCGATCGTCGCGAAGGCGATCGGCAGGGCCAGGTTGAGCAGCAGGTTCAGCCCGACATAGCTCATGGCCCGCGGCTGCAGCCAGAACACGGCGAGCAGGATGACGACGAAGGACAGCGTCGGCAGCAGGATGCGGGCGTTGCGGGCGAGGAGCGCGGTGTTCATCGCATCAGGCCGCCGGCTCGAAGGAGGAATGCAGCACCCGATCCTCGGTGATCTCGTCGCCGGAGAGTTCGGCGACGATGCCGCCGTTGCGGAAGACGTAGACACGGTCGCAATGCTTCAGCTCGTCCATTTCGGTGGTGTACCAGAGGAAGGTGCGGCCGGCGTCCGCTTCGCGCCTGATGATGGAGTAGACCTCCTGCTTGGTGCCGATGTCGACGCCGCGCATCGGGTCGTCCATCAGGATGATGTCGGCATCCGATCCCAGGGCGCGGGCAAACAGCACCTTCTGCTGGTTGCCGCCGGACAGCGACAGGATCGGGTTGCGCATGTCGGGCGTGCGGATGCCGATGCGTTCCTTCCATTCGGCTGCCATGCGGCTTTCCGCATCCGGATCGATCAACATGCCGCGCAGCATGCGGCCGAGCGAGGCGATGGTGGCATTCTCGCCGATCGACCAGAGCGGAAACACGCCGTCGGTCTGGCGGTCGCCGGCGACGATCGCCGTCCGTCCTTCCACGGTCACGCCGGCGGTCCGCATGCGCGCGCCTTCGAAGATGCGGACCAGCATGTCGGTCTGGCCGTGCCCGCCCAGTCCCGCCAGCCCGACGATCTCGCCACGGCCGGCGATCAGCGGGGCAGCCTCGGGCTGGCGCTTCGCGGTCGCCGAAACCCTGCGTTCGGCGGCGCCGCCGCCGGTCCGGGCATGGCGCGCATCCATCTCGCGCGCGACGCTGCCCATGCTCTCGACGAGCGAGGCGCGGCTGAAGCCCGATGCCGGGCGGTCGGCGACAATGCCGCCGTCGCGCATCACGACGATGCGGTCGGAGGTGTTGAGGATCTCGGCCAGCAGATGCGAGATCAGGATGACCGTGCCGCCCTCGGCGACGAAGCCGCGGACGAAGGAGAGCAACTGGGCCGCCAGGACGCCGTCGAGCGAGGAGGTCGGCTCGTCGAGGATGACGAGCCGGACATTGCGGTCCGTCGCCGAGAAGGCGCGGGCGATCTCGACCATCTGCCGCCGGGCGATCGACAGGTCGCCGACGATCTGGCCGGGCTCGATGTCGTGGCCGGGAAAAATGGCGTCGAGCTTGCCGCCGATCAGCGCCGCGGCGCGTCGGCGCCAGCCGAGACCCTTCAGCGACGGATGCAGGATCCTGGCATTCTCGGCGACCGACAGGTTTGGACAAAGCGACAGTTCCTGGAAGACGCAGCGCACTCCCAGCCGGTTGGCGGTCGCCACGCCGTAGCCCGCCGAGACGTCCTCGCCGGCCACGCCGAGGCGTCCGGCGCTTGGCTGCAAGGTGCCGGCGAGGATGTTCATCAGCGTCGACTTGCCGGCGCCATTGTGGCCGACCAGGCCGACGCAGGTGCCCGCGGCGACATCGAGCGATACGCCCGACAGCGCGCGAACGGCGCCGAAGGCCTTTTCGACGCCGCCGAGGCTTATGAGGGAAGACGTGGTTGCCTGCATGACGGGAAACCGGCCGGGCGCCGAGTGTCCGGCGCCCGGCCGAATGTTCACTTGCCGGCGATCACCGCCTGGGCTTCCTCGAGCGTGTACTCCTTGTTGGCCACGCCGCCCTTCTCGGTCGTCTCGAGGTTTGCTTCCAGCGTATCCTGGTCGATGCGCAGGAACGGAACGGTCAGGTCCTTCGGAACGTCCTTGCCGTCGAGGATCTGCTGCGCGACCCAGAAGGCGAGGGTGGAGACGCCGGGCGCGATCGACACCGACATGGTCTCGTAGCCGTTGGCGTCCTTCTGCTCCTTCCACCAGGCGAGCTCGTCCTGGCGGTTGCCCATGATGATCAGCGGCGTCGGGCGGTTGGCCGCCTTGAAGGCCTGCGCGGCGCCGTAGCCGTCGCCGCCCTGCGTCACCACCGCGGCGATCTCGGGGAGCGACGGCAGGATGCCGGCCACCGCCTTCTGCGCCACGTCCTGGGCCCAGTCGCCGTGCACAGAGCCGACGATCTTGAACTGCGGGTTTTCCGCGACGCCCTCGTGGATGCCCTTGGAAATCTCGTCGTCGACGAACACGCCGGCGAGGCCGCGGATCTCCAGCAGATTGCCGCCGTCGGGCATCTTGTCCTTCAGATAGAGCACCTCATCCTTGCCCATCTGCTTGAAGTCGACGGCGATCCGCCAGGCGCAGGGCTCGGTGACGATGCCGTCGAACGAGAC
>JAHBYY010000131.1 GCA_019635715.1 Rhizobiaceae bacterium
TCGTCGAAAATCTCGCCGGTCGGCAGCACCACCTCGACGCCGAGGCACAGTTCGCGCGCATTGCCGTAGGCCAGCACGCCGGTGCCGCCGGCATTGGTCGAGAGGTTGCCGCCGATCTGGCAGGAGCCCTGCGAGGCGAGCGACAGCGGAAACAGCCGGTCGGCACCATCGGCCGCGTCGTGCAGCCTCTGCAGCACACAGCCCGCCTCGGCGGTGATGGTGTTGGACAGCGGATCGACCTCGCGGACGGCGTTGAGCCGCGACAGCGACAGCACGATCTCGCGCCCCGACCGATCAGGCATGCCGCCGCCGACGAGGCCCGTATTGCCGCCCTGCGGCACCACCGCCACTCCGGTCTCGCTGGCGAGCTTCAGGATCGCGCTCACCTCGGCGACCGATCCGGGCTTCAGTACGAGCTGCGACACGCCCGGCCACTGTCCGCGCCGCTCGGCGACGAAGGGCGCGATGTCGGCGGCGGCGCGCAGCGCATGGAGCGGGCCGACGATCGCCGCGAAGCGATCGAGCGCGGCGGAAAACTCGGAGTCATTCAAGGCCTTGGCCGGCATCGCTCACCCATCGGTCGTCTTGCCGCGCGGCGCCGCGGCCCGCATCAGCCTGTCGTTGATCGCCTCGCCGAGACCGTGCATCGGAACCGGCTCGACGGCGATGCGCTTGGCGCCGCTACTGTCGAGCACCTTGAGCGCGGAAAAAAGGTTGGCGGCGGCTTCGGCGAGATCGCCGCGCTCCGAGAGGTTGTACACCGCGACGGCGTGGCCGGCCCCGCCGGCGCGGCGCGGCCCGAAGGCCAACAGCGCCTCGCCGGGCCGGACCTCGGCCGCCGACAGCCGCACAGCCGCGTCGGGCGCATAGTGCGAACTCATCATGCCGGGCGCTTCGATGCCGGCGCCGGCGCCGCGCTCCAGCGGCAGGCCGGCGAGCGCCTCGATCGCCTCGGCCGGAACGCCGCCGGGCCGCAGCAGGCGCAGGCCGTCCCTCTCGACCTTGACGATCGTCGATTCGACGCCGACAGGCGTGGTGCCGCCATCGACGACCAGCCTGATCCGATCGCCGAACTCTTCCGCGACGGCTCGCGCCGTGGTCGTCGAGACGCGGCCGGAGCGATTGGCGCTGGGAGCGGCGAGCGGATGTCCGAGCCTGTCGATCAGGTCGCGCCCGAAACCGACCGGCATGCGCAGGCCGACCGTCGGCAGGCCGGCCGTGACCAGCGGGTGGACCGGCGAACCTTGCGCCAGCGCCAGCACCAGCGTCAGCGGCCCCGGCCAGAAGGCGTCCGCCAGCCGACGCGACAGGGGGTCGAAGGTGGCGATCGTCTCGGCCATCGCCATGGAGGAGACATGGGCGATCAGCGGATTGAAGCGCGGCCTTCCCTTCGCCTCGAAGATGCGCGCCACGGCGGCGCCGTTGCAGGCGTCGGCGGCCAGGCCGTAGACCGTTTCGGTCGGGATGGCCACCGGCTCGCCCGCCCGCAGCAGCGCGAGCGCGCGTTCGAGCGCCGTCGAAACCGGGGCGATTTCAACCACGGATCATTAACCCTTTCGCGAAAATGCCGTGGAGACGGCACCTTTCGACCCGCTTGCGCCCATCCTTTTTCAATGACTCCGCTGCATGGTCGCCGACGACCGAACGCATCGGCCCGCGCCGCTGCAATGTCAATGTGCTGGAGGCGGCCCTTGCGGCTGTTGTTGCTGAGCATAGCGCTGTGTACGATGTCGAGCGGCCACGCGGCCGCCTCGTCCTTCGTCTATGTCGCGCCACCGAAGGCGGGCAGCGCCTCGTCGATCGTCGTGCTCGGCGCTCCGGCGCCGTCGTCGATAGAGATGGCCGAGACGGTCGTGCCGATGCCGACCAAGGCCGTCGCCGCCGAGACCTCGCCCGATCTCGTGCCGCTCGCCTTCGCCCTGCCGGACATGCGTCCGGCGCCGCCGGTCGAGCCGGTCGTGCTCAGCGCCTCGATCATCGCCTTCGAGTCACCCGCGCCGCCGGTGACCTTCGAGAAGGTCGCGGCGATCAGCAGCCAGAGCCGTCGCGCGCCGGTCCCCCCGATGGTCATCCGCGGCGGCACCGTCGGCGACGGCGCCAGGCGCATCGTGGTTCCCGCCGCCGAGCCTAATGCGGTCGCCGGCAGGGGCACGCCGAACGAGGTCGCCGCGAGGAAATCCGGCAAGGCATCGGAGGCGCGCAGGTCCAAGCCAACGGCCCGGCCGGAAGACGCCGCCGCCCCGCCAGCCGAGGCGCCCGCTCCGACCGGGCCGATCTCGACGCCGCAATGAGCCCGTCCTGAACCCGCGACAGGGTCTTGCCATCGGCCCCGCCGCATCGGAAAGTCGCCGGAACTCCGACACCGGCGGCGCGAAGACCGGCGGTGTTTCAGGCACGGGACGGCACGCATGCGCATCCACCACCTCTCCGCGGCCGCGATCGGGCTGGCCGTGGCCTTCGGCCCGGCCGGACCAGCTTTGGCTGACAAGCTGCTCGGCTCCTACGTCGCGCGCATCTCCGACGACGACAAGCACGCCAGCGACGGCTACGCGCTCGACACGGCGGCGCAGATGGTGCGGCAGGACCGGGCCAACTGGCACAAGTTCGGCCGCGGCGACGCCGAGGACCAGGACGATCCGTGGTTCGGCTCGACCGCCGCGCGGGCCCGGCTGGAGAAGCTGCTCGGGCGCGGCGGAGCGATGAGCGCCAGGACCCGCCAGGCGATCGCGCGGGGCAATCCCGTCATCCAGGTCGACGTCTTCGCCAACAGCGTAAAGGTCGAGGTGATCGGCAGATAGGCAGTCGGCAGTCGGCAGTCGGATATGGGAAGCACCGCGGGTTTTCGCCGTCCACAGGTTAGGCGCGAGGGAGCGGATGCATGCCCTACTGCCCTACTGCCCTACTGCCCTACTGCCCTACTGCCCTACTGCCCTACTGCCCTACCCAGCAATCTTCGAAAAGTCCGCCACCGCCCCGGTGGCGGCGCGGATGCGGGCGAGCAGCGCCAGCCGATTGGCCCGCACGGCCGCGTCGTCATCGTTCACGTGAACGCCTTCGAAGAAAGAATCGACCGGACCGCGCAGGCTGCTCAATGCCTGCATGGCGGCGGAAAAGTCTTCATTCGCAATGGCCTGGGCGGCCGCGCTCTCGGCGTGATTCACCGCCTCGAACAGGCTTGTCTCCGCCGGTTCGCGGAACAGCGCGGGGTCGACCGCCTCGGCGATCGCCGTCTTCTTCTTTTCCTCGGCCGCCAGGATGTTGGCGGCGCGCTTCGTGCCGGCCAGCAGGTTCCGGCCGTCCTCGGTGTCCAAAAAGGCGCCCAGCGCCTCGACGCGCCGGACGATGGAGAGGAGGTCGTCGTTTGCGACGCTCTTGAGAGATTGCCCCTCACCCTTACCCTCTCCCCGTAAGGACGGGGAGAGGGGGGCTTCAGCGTCGGAGCTTCCTCCTTCTCCCCGTTGTTCACGGGGAGAAGGTCCGGCAGGGGATGAGGGGCCGCCGGGACCTGCCGCCAGCACGGCATCGATCAGGTCATGCCGCGCGCCCTTGTCGCGGAGATAGACTTTCAGGCGGTCGTGGAAGAAGGAGAGGAGGTCGGACGTCGCCTCTTCGGATATTTGTACCTTAGAGCCGAAGATCCTATTGGTCGCAACAATCCAAAGGACTATCGACCTAAGGCTCAACTTGACCCCATTCTCGACCAAAATCCGCACCACCCCGAGCGCCGCCCTCCTCAGCGCATACGGGTCCTTGCTGCCGGTCGGCTTCTCGTCGATCGCCCAGAAGCCGACCAGCGTGTCGAGCTTGTCGGCGAGAGCCACCGCGATCGAGACGGGATCGGTCGGCACGCGATCCGACGGGCCCTGCGGCTTATAGTGATCCTCCAGCGCCGCGGCGACGCTCGGGTCTTCGCCCTGCAGCAACGCGTATTTGCGGCCCATCGCCCCCTGGAGTTCCGGAAACTCGCCGACGATCTCGGTCTGCAGGTCGGCCTTGGCGAGCACCGCGGCACGGCGGGCGAGCGCGGCGATCTCCCCCTCAAGGGGGGAGAACGCCCTCATCACCACCGGCGCCAGTTCCTCGGCCAGCCGGGCGATGCGCTCGACGCGCTCGCCTTGCGTGCCCAGCTTGGCGTGGAAGGTGACGCCGAGATGGTCGAGCCGGGCCATGCGCTGGTCGAGCGGTTTTGCCAGATCGAGGCCGAACTTTTCCGCCGACGCCTTCAGCTTGCCAAAGTCCGGCAGGTCGGCCTGATCGGTCCTCCAGAAATACAGCGCATCGGAAAGCCGAGCGCGCACCACCTTGCCGTTGCCGTGGGCGATCTCGGTGCCGCCGTCCTTCGCCTCGATATTGGCGGTGAGCAGGAAGCGGTTGGCGAGAGACGGTTGGCCGATCTCCCCCCTTGTGGGGGAGATGCCCGGCAGGGCAGAGGGGGGCAACGTAGAGCGCGCCCCAGCTTGCAAGGTTTGCGGGGCAGCGCCCCCCTCTGTCGGCTGCGCCGACATTTCCCCCACAAGGTGGGCGATTGGAGCCTCACTGGCAGGGCGCACGACAAAGCACTTCTGGTTCGCCCGTATGGTCAGCCGGATGACCTCGGCCGGGATCTGGAGGAAATCCTCCTCGAACTCGCCCATCAGCACGACTGGCCATTCGACCAGTCCGGAAACCTCCTCCAGCAGCGCCTCGTCCTCGACCATGTCGAACCCGGAGGCGAAGGCGAGGTTGCGGGCGTCCGACAGGATGATCTCCTTGCGGCGCTCGGCGTCGATGACCACCTTGGCCGCCTCCAGCTTGGCGGCGTAGTCGTCGAAGCGGCGCACCGTGAAGGCGCCCGGCGAGTGGAAGCGGTGGCCCCAGGTGACGTTGCCGGAGCGGATGCCGTCGATCTCGAAATCGACGACCACCGGTTCCTCGGTCTCGGGGCCGAAGGTGCAGACGATCGACTGCAGCGGGCGCACCCAGCGCAGCGCCTCGCCGCCTCGACCCTCGGACGATCCGTAGCGCAGACCCTTCGGGCCGGATGCCGCGCCCCAGCGCATCGACTTCGGCCAGGGGAAGGCGCGGATCACGGTCGGGATCAACTCGGCGATGATCTCTTCGGCGGCGCGGCCGGGACGCGAGATGTGGGCGACGTAGAAATCGCCCTTCTTCGGATCGCTGTGGATATGCGCCTCACCGATCGACGACAGTCCGGCCTTGCGCAGGAAGCCCTGAACGGCCTGCTCCGGGGCCCTGGTCGACGGGCCCTTGATCTCCTCGCTGACGTCGCGCGAGCGCGCTGTGAGGCCGCGGATGTCGAGCGCCAGCCGGCGCGGCGTCCAGTATTCGCGCGCCGCCTCGTAGGTCAGGCCCGCCTCCACCAGACCGTTGGTCACCAGCGACTTCAGGTCGCCGGCCGCCTTGCGCTGCATGCGGGCGGGTATCTCTTCCGAGCGGAGTTCGAGAAGCAGGTCAGGCATTGTTCAATTCCTCGGCCATGCCTGAAGCCGCCCCGCCCGCTTCGGTCAGCAGGAAGGCCTCGCCGCAGGCCTTGGCAAGATTGCGGACGCGCAGGATGTAGCTCTGGCGCTCGGTAACGGAAATGACGCCGCGCGCGTCGAGCAGGTTGAAGACGTGGCTCGCCTTGATCGCCTGGTCGTAGGCCGGCAGCACCATGCGATGGCGGTTCGCCGTTCCGACCGGCGCACCGGCGTCGAGCAGCGCCAGGCACTCCTTCTCGGCATCCTCGAAATGGCGAAGCAGCATGGCGGTGTTGGCATGCTCGAAATTGTGCCGCGAATATTCCTGCTCGGCCTGCAGGAAGACGTCACCATAGGTGACCTTGTCGTCGCCCTCGCGACCGTTGAAGTTCAGGTCATAGACGTTGTCGACGCCCTGGACATACATGGCCAGCCGCTCCAGCCCGTAGGTGAGCTCGCCTGAAACGGGCGCGCATTCGATGCCGCAGACCTGCTGGAAATAGGTGAACTGCGACACTTCCATGCCGTCGCACCAGCACTCCCAGCCGAGGCCCCAGGCACCGAGCGTCGGGCTCTCCCAGTCGTCCTCGACGAAGCGGATGTCGTGCAGCAGCGGGTCGACGCCGATTGCGGCGAGCGAGCCGAGATAGAGTTCCTGGAGGTTGGGCGGGTTCGGCTTCAGGATCACCTGGTACTGGTAGTAGTGCTGCAGCCGGTTGGGGTTTTCGCCGTAGCGGCCGTCCTTGGGCCGGCGCGACGGCTGGACATAGGCGGCGTTCCAGCGCTTCGGCCCGAGCGCGCGCAGCGTGGTCGCCGGATGGAAGGTGCCGGCGCCGACTTCCATGTCGTAGGGCTGGAGGACCACGCAGCCATAGTCTGCCCAGTAGTTGTGCAGCGTCAGGATCAGCCCCTGGAAGGAGCGGGTCGGGTGCATGTGGACGGGCAGGCTGGCGGACACGGCAGGGCTCTCGGCGGATGTGCGGCCGTCCTAGTGGCCGATCACCGGAGCGTCAAGTTGCCGGGCTTCCGGCATGCCTGTGCAGTCCGCCGCCGAACCGGCGGGGGGACGGCCGGTCCGGCGGCGGCAGAGGCGCGGGCGGGGTGTCGAGGGGACGCGCCTCTTTCGGGATCAGGGCGTCACGGTGAGCCGGGCCTGCATGCCCGCTTCGTAGTGACCCTTGATGTTGCAGAAGACGAGATAGGTGCCGGGTTCGAGCGTCGCCTTCAGCTCGCCGCTGGCGCCCGGCTTGAGGTCGGCGACCTCGCCGAGGCTTTCGAGCTTCTTCTCGTCGACGCGATGCTTCGCATCGTTGAGCGGGAT
>JAHBYY010000132.1 GCA_019635715.1 Rhizobiaceae bacterium
GTCAGGTCGCTCTTCGCATTCCCCGTGTTCAGCGTCGTCGCCGGCTCGAACATCAGCACCACCGGCTCCGCCGTCAGCGAGCGCGGCCGATGCTCGACGCCGCGCGGCACCACGATGAAATCGCCCTCGCCGAGGTCGACCGACCCGTCGCGAAAATCGATGGAGATCTTGCCGCGCAGCACCAGAAACGCCTCGTCCTCGTTCTCATGGGCGTGCCAGTCGAAAGTCGCGCCGAATTTCGCGACTTTCGCCTGACTGTCGTTGACGTCGCCTGCGACATGCGGATCGAACACTTTGGTGATCGTCCGGTCCGCCGCCTCGACGAGGTTGATCTTGCGCGGAGGCATGGCCTAGTTCTTTCCGACCGCCGCCACGATCTTCTTGGCCGCATCGTCGAGATCGTCGGCGGAGGTGACGTTCAGCCCGCTCTCGTTGATGATCTTCTTGCCGAGTTCGGCATTGGTGCCTTCCAGCCGCACCACCAGCGGCACCTTCAGCCCGACCTCCTTGACCGCGGCGATGACGCCCTCGGCGATGATGTCGCATTTCATGATGCCGCCAAAGATGTTGACCAGGATGCCTTTCACCGCCGGATCGGCGGTGATGATCTTGAAGGCCGCCGTCACCTTCTCCTTGCTGGCGCCGCCGCCGACATCGAGGAAGTTGGCGGGCTCGGCGCCATAGAGCTTGATGATGTCCATGGTCGCCATGGCCAGGCCGGCACCGTTGACCATGCAGCCGATATTGCCGTCGAGCGCCACATAGGCGAGGTCGTATTTCGACGCCTCGATCTCCTTCTCGTCCTCCTCGGACGTATCGCGCAGGTCGACCACGTCCGGGTGGCGGAACAGCGCGTTGTTGTCGAACGACACCTTTGCGTCGAGCAGGCGCAGCCGGCCGTTCTTCATGACGATCAGCGGGTTGACCTCGAGCAGGCTCATGTCCTTGTCGACGAAGGCCTTGTACAGCGTCGGGAACACCAGCGCCCCGTCTTCGGCCGCGCCGCCGCTGAGCCCGAGTGCTGCGTTGAGTGTCTTCACCTCCGCGTCGGTGACGCCCTTGTCGGGGTCGATGGCGACCGTGATGATCTTCTCCGGCGTGTCGTGTGCAACCGCCTCGATGTCCATGCCGCCCTCGGTGGAGACCACGAAGGCGACGCGGCCGACGGAGCGGTCGACCAGAAGCGACAGGTAGAGTTCGCGATCGATGTCGGCGCCGTCCTCGATGTAGAGGCGGTTGACCTGCTTGCCGGCCGGGCCGGTCTGCTTGGTCACCAGCGTATTGCCGAGCATCTCGTTGACGTTGGCGATGACCTCCGCGACCGACTTTGCCAGCCTGACGCCGCCCTTGGCGTCGGGCGAAAGCTCCTTGAACTTGCCCTTGCCGCGACCGCCGGCATGGATCTGGCTCTTCACCACGTAAAGCGGTCCCGGCAGCGCCTTGGCGGCGGCGCTGGCCTCGTCGGCCTTGAGGATCGCCACGCCGTCAGCGACCGGCAGGCCGAACCCCTTGAGCAGTTGCTTTCCCTGATACTCGTGAATGTTCATAAGCTGGCTCCCGGCTTGCTCGGGTTTAACTGTGAAACGTCGTCATCCTCGGGCTTGTCCCGAGGATCTGCCACATGACTCGGTCGAGCAGCCGACAATTGAAAAGCCTCTAGATCCTCGGGACAAGCCCGAGGATGACGACCGCGAACGTTGCTGAAGGCCTGAGCCCACGTGGCAATTTCCACTGGCCTTAACCTTTCAACTGCGGCGCGATGCCTTCGCAGGCCTCGCACAGGCCCTTTACGGCGGCCACCGACTTCTCGAACATCGCCTGCTCGGTTTTGTTGAAGTCGAGTTCGATTATGCGCTCGACGCCGTTGGCGCCGATCACCACCGGGACGCCGACATACATGTCCTTCACGCCGTACTGGCCGTTGAGATGGGCCGCGCAGGGGAGGACGCGCTTCTTGTCCTTCAGATAGCTCTCGGCCATCGCGACGGCGGACGACGCCGGCGCGTAATAGGCGGAGCCGGTCTTCAGCAGGCCGACGATCTCGCCGCCGCCCTTGCGGGTGCGCTCGACGATCGCGTCGAGCTTGGCCTGGGTCGTCCAGCCCATCTTGACCAGGTCGGGCAGCGGAATGCCGGCAACCGTCGAATAGCGCACCATCGGCACCATGTCGTCGCCGTGGCCGCCGAGCGTCATGGCGCTGACGTCCTCCACCGAGACCTTGAACTCGTCCGACAGGAAGTAGCGGAAGCGCGCGGAGTCGAGCACGCCGGCCATGCCGATGACGTGCGTCTTGGGGAGGCCGGAGAATTTCTGAAGCGCCCAGACCATCGCGTCGAGCGGGTTGGTGATGCAGATGACGAAGGCGTTCGGCGCATATTTCGCGATGCCGGCGCCGACCTGCTCCATGACCTTGAGGTTGATGCCGAGGAGATCGTCGCGGCTCATGCCGGGCTTGCGCGGCACGCCGGCGGTGACGATGCAGACGTCGGCGCCGGCGATGCCGGAATAGTCGTTGATGCCGACATAGGACGCATCGAAGCCGTCGACCGTCGAGGACTGCGCGATGTCGAGGCCCTTGCCCTGCGGAATGCCCTCCGCGATGTCGAAGAGGACCACGTCGCCGAGCTCCTTGAGCCCGATCAGGTGGGCCAGCGTGCCGCCGATCATGCCGGAGCCGATGAGGGCAATCTTGCTGCGTGCCATTCGGAATATATCCCCTGTCGTTGAACCGTCGCGGCGTTCGCGTATCGAGATCTGACGTCCGGACGATGACCGAAATTCCGCGCCTGCCATAGCTTCGGACGAAGCTCTGTTCAACCGATTATTTCGGGACCAATACATTCAATCGGTTAGATTGAATGGGATTTACGTAAACGTCAAATATGGCAGTCCGCATGGCGGATCGCGGACGCTACCTAGTCGTCGTTCAGGATGAATTCCAGGTAAAGATTGCGCTGCAGCAGCGAGTGGTTGTCATCGGAGACGACCGACACGACGGTCTTTCCGTCGGCCCGCTGCCACACGTCCATGCCTTCCATGTTGTCGATCTGGTAGCCCATGTCGGCTTCGAACAGGATCGGGCCGTCGGCCAGGCTGCCCCTGGCGACGCTCTCGCCATAGATACGCCGGAAGCGCATCTTCACGCCGTCTGCCGGCCGGTAGCTGCGTTCCAGCAGGAGCAGGTCGCCGTCCGGCAGGAAGGCGCCGTCGGTGATGTCGAAGTCGCCGACGCGCTTGACCGTGAAGATGCCCTTGTTCGGCCCCTCGATGATCGCGCCGAAAATATTGCCGTCCCTGTCCAGGCTCTTCTCGGAGACGACGACAAGCCCGCCCTCGTGCTGGCCGTAAGGGTGGGCGCGCGTCACGGTCTCGAAGCCGCGGTTCTGGCGCAGCTCGTTCTTCGGAACGAGGAAATCGAGCTCGCGCAACGGCGCCTGCATGTCGTCCGGATCGATGCGGAACTGGGCGATGCGATGCCGGCGCTCGAAGCCCACCGTGGCGATGCCGTCACGAACGTCCAGGCCTTCGGCGTCGACCTCCCATTTGGCGCCGATCGGCGCGCCCTGATCGTCGACCATCTGCACCATGCGGAAATCGTCGATCCCGGCCGGGCGCCCCTGATCGTCGTGGCGCAGCGTGCCGAAATACCAGAAGCCGGTGTCGGCGACGCCGATGAAGTCGCTGCCGGGCTTCAGGAAGCGGAAGGCCGACAGCGCGCCGAAATCGCGGCCGGTCGCGGTCATCTCCAGGCCGCCGACGAATTCCAGCGGGCCGAAGCGCGTCTCGTCCGAGCCGATGTGGAAACGATCGATCTGACGGCTGCGGATCTCCATGCGCTCGACCGGCGCGGGGTCGGCGTGGGAGATCGCCGGCAAAGCCAGAAACACCAGGGCAAGACCCGAGGCGGCCATTGCCCGCACCCCCCTCTGTCCTGCCGGACATCTCCCCCTCAAGGAGGGAGATCGGCTGGCTCCATCGCCTTCGCCACTCCGCAAGGTCGCAGAGGAAATGTTGAGGGTAAAGCTGCCGATCTCCCCCCCTGAGGGGGAGATGTCCGGCAGGACAGAGGGGGGTGAGAAACCAAAGCAGCGAAGGATGCGGGTCGCATGCCCCGTCACCCGCAGCCCGGAGACCACTCTCACCCCGCCCGCCTCAACCCGCCGGAGCGGCGAAGGTCGCGGGGCGTTTCCTCGCCGAAGAGTGAGGCGAGCTGCTCGGTCATCGCGCCGGCCAGTTCCTCGGCGTCGACGATGGTGACGGCGCGGCGGTAGTAGCGGGTCACGTCATGGCCGATGCCGATCGCCAGCAGTTCGACCGGCGAGCGCGTCTCGATCAGTTCGATGACGCCGCGCAGGTGGCGTTCGAGGTAGTTGCCGGGGTTCACCGACAGCGTCGAATCGTCGACAGGTGCTCCGTCGGAGATCATCATCAGGATCTTGCGCTGCTCAGGCCGGCCGATCAGGCGGTTGTGGGCCCACAGCAGCGCCTCGCCGTCGATATTCTCCTTGAGCAGGCCCTCGCGCATCATCAGGCCGAGGTTGCGGCGGGCGCGGCGGTAGGGCGCGTCGGCGCTCTTGTAGATGATGTGGCGCAGATCGTTGAGGCGCCCGGGACCGGAGGGCTTGCCCTCCTTGAGCCACTTCTCGCGGGCCTGCCCGCCCTTCCAGGCGCGCGTGGTGAAGCCGAGGATCTCCACCGAGACGCCGCAGCGCTCCAGCGTGCGCGCCAGGATGTCGGCGCAGGTCGCTGCGACGGTGATCGGCCGGCCGCGCATGGAACCCGAATTGTCGAGCACCAGTGTCACGACCGTGTCGCGGAATTTCGTGTCGCGCTCCTGTTTGAACGAAAGCGGCTGCATCGGATCGATGACGATGCGCACCAGCCGCGCCGAGTCCAGCGATCCTTCTTCGAGGTCGAAATCCCAGGAGCGATTCTGTTGCGCCATGAGGCGGCGCTGCAGCCGGTTGGCCAGCCGGCCGACCACGCCCTGCAGATTGGAGAGCTGCTTGTCGAGGAAGGCGCGCAGGCGGTCGAGTTCGTCCTCGTCGCAGAGTTCCTCGGCGCCGACCGTCTCGTCGAACTGGGTGGTGAAGACCTTGTAGTCGATCTCCTTGGGCAGGTTGGCGAAGGGCGTGTCCTTGCGGCGGGCTTCTCCGGGCGTCTCCGAATCGGCGTCATCCTCTTCCGTGACATCCTCGGACGTCGCGTCGGAAGCCTCCATCTCGCCGCTCTGCTCTTCCTCGGAAGAGGCCTCGCTGTCCTCGGGCTGGGCCCGGTCGCCGCCGGAGTCGTCCTCGCCGCCCTGCTCGCTCTGCTCCTCGCCCTGCGGCTCGTTCTCCTCGCTGTTGTCGTCTTCCTGCGGCTGCTCGTCGCCGAGATCCTCGGCCATGTCCATCGACGCCAGCATCTCGCGGACGGTGCGCGCGAAAGCCTGCTGGTCGTCGAGCCTGCCTGCCAGTTCGTCCAGCGTGCCGCCGGACTTTTCCTCGATCCACTCGCGCCAGACCTCGACGATGCGCGCGCCGCTCTTCGGCGCAACCCGTCCCGTCAGTTTTTCGCGCACGATCAGGGCGAGGGCTTCCTCGAGCGGCGCTTCCGCCTGGTCGCGGATGTCGGCGAAATTGCCCTTGGCGTATTTGTCCTCCAGCATCGAGCCGATGTTGTCGGCGACGCCGGTCATGCGCCGCGAGCCGATCGACTCGACGCGCGCCTGCTCCACGGCATCGAAGACGGCGCGCGCCTGCTTGCCTTCGGGGGCGAGTTTGGCGTGGACGCGGTTGTCATGGCAGGCGCGCTTCAGCGCCATGGAATCGCCGAGGCCGCGGGTGATGGCGAGGTCGTTGGCGCTCGGCTTCTTCGGCAGGTCGGGCAGGCGGGCGCGGTTGCCGGCGAGCGCCGGCTTGTCCTTGGCGAAGCCGACTTCCATCTCGCGGTCGCCGGAGACGGCGCGCATGCAGACCGTCACGGCCCGCTTGAACAGGTCGGTGTCGGCGCCGGTCTTCGGCTTCGTTCGCGTGTTGTC
>JAHBYY010000133.1 GCA_019635715.1 Rhizobiaceae bacterium
GCCGCCTGAAGCTTGCCGCGCAGCTTCGCGGCGCGTTCCGCGTCGACGCGCGACAGGTCGAGCATCAGCGAAAGCCCGTCGTCGGTTGCCGTCATGATCGTCGCATCTCCTTCCTCCGACATGCGCGCACGCTCCACGAGGAACGGGGTGATCGGCCTGGTGATGCCCTTCATGCTGATCTGATCGATCGCCTTGCCTTCGACGAGATCGCGCACATGCGCATAGGTCTCATAGCTGACGACGATGCCGCCGGGCGGCGCGATCGATTGCAGCCGGGCGGCCAAATTCGCCTCGGCGCCAATGATGGTGTAATCCATGCGATCCTCGCTGCCGAAATTGCCGACATTGCAGAAGCCGGTATTGATGCCCATGCGCACCCGGAACGGCTGGTCGATGCCCTTGGCACGCCATCGAAGCTCGAGCTCCGCAAGCTTCTGCTGCATGGCGACCGCCATGCGCAGGCAGGCGCGCGCATCGTCGCGCGGTCCCCGCGTGGTCGGGTCGCCGAAGAAGGCGAGGATGGCGTCGCCGATGAACTTGTCGACGGTCGCGCCGTGCGCATGGGCGATGCGCGACATCTCGGTCAGGTATTCGTTGAGCAGCGCGGTCAGTTCCTCCGGCTGCATGCGCTCGGTGGTGGCGGTGAAGTCGACGATGTCGGAGAAGAAGATGGTCAGCTTCTTGCGCTCGGCCGTCACCTTGACGTCGCGCTCGCCGCTGAACACGCTCTTGTAGATCTCCGGCGAGAGATATTTGGCGATCTTGAGCGACACGGTGGCGAGGAAGGTGTTGGCCTCCTTGAGCTCGCTGTTGACCGTGCTGAGCAGGCGGCTCTGGCGCCACTGCATGACGAGGAAGCCGATGCCGGTGGCGACCATCACGGCGAAATAGAGGAACATCCATTTGAAGCCCAGCGACGCCAGCGACAGCGGCTGGCTGACCGTGACCGCCTGGATGCCGCGCACGTCGCCGGCCTTCCAGTCGTGCTTGGGGCTGGCCGGATGGGCGTTGTGGCAGTTGACGCAGGCCTGGCTCATGCGGATCGGCGCCGCCACCTGCACCGCCGGGCTCCAGCCGCCGCCGGTGTGCTCCAGCGTCTGGACGGCGGAGTCGGCGCGGAACGTTTGCAGGGCCCTGATCTCGAAGTCGTCGAGATGATGCGGGTCGCGTCCGGCGAACGGATAGTCGGACAGGAAATCGTAGCGCACCGTGTTGTCGCGCGAACTGGTGAGCTTGCCTATGTCGAGCGAGAAGGTCGCCGGAATCGGGATGGCGCCCGGAATGTCGCGAAAATTCTCCGACGCGATCACCTTGGTGCCCGGCGGGGCCTGCAGCACGCGGGCCACGACCTCGTTGGCATAGTAGCCGCGGATGTCGTTGATGATCTTGCTGATGTCGTTGGCCTGCCGCCGCGACACCTGCTCCGTCAGATCGCGCAGATCCAGCATCACGGCGATCGGCAAGGTCACCACCAGCAGAAGCACGGTGGCGATGACAAGCGCCAGCCGGCGGCCGCCATGCCCGGATATCGCCTCGGACTGCTCGCTCATGGTGCCCTGCCGGATCGCGTATCCGGCCCGCGCTTCGAACAGCGCCGCCGGCTGCGTGAACGCTAGCCTGCCTCTCGGTGCGGCGCCACGAAAAAGTGACGCAGGGGCAGCCTCCAGCCGCCTGCGCATGTCCAACTGGCAGCAGCAGCCGGCCGACCATCGTCCAGCGGGTGGAAAAGCCGGGCGGCGCATGTCATGAAGAGGGCCCGCGCGAGGATCGCATGAAGATCGCCACCTGGAACATCAACGGCGTCAAGGCCCGTATCGAGAACCTCACGGCCTGGCTGCGCGAAAGCGCCCCGGACATCGTCTGCCTCCAGGAGATCAAGTCGGTCGACGAGCTCTTCCCGCGCCAGGCCATCGAGGACCTGGGCTACAATGTCGAGACGCATGGCCAGAAGGGCTTCAACGGCGTCGCTCTGCTGTCGCGGCTGCCCTTCGACGAGGTCAACCGCGGCCTGCCCGGCGACGATTCCGACGAGCACGCCCGCTTCATCGAAGGCGTGTTCTCGACGCCGAAGGGCATAGTGCGGGTCGTGTCGCTCTACCTGCCGAACGGCAATCCGATCGGGACCGAAAAGTTCACCTACAAGCTCGGCTGGATGAAGCGCTTCGAGCGCTGGGCGCAGCAGCGGCTGACGCTGGAGGAGGCGACCGTCCTGGCGGGCGACTACAATGTCATCCCGCAGCCGCGCGACGCGCGCAACCCCGCGGCCTGGGTCAACGACGCGCTCTTCCAGCCGGAAAGCCGCATGGCGCTGCGCCGGCTGATCAATCTCGGCTTCGTCGAGGCGACGCGCGCCGTCAGCGACGCGGACGGCCTCTACACGTTCTGGGACTACCAGGCCGGCGCCTGGCAGAAGAACAACGGCATCCGCATCGATTTCCAGCTTCTCTCACCGGAAGCGGCAAACCTGCTGCGTGGCGCATCCATCGAGAAGCACGTCCGCTCCTGGGAAAAGCCGTCGGACCATGTTCCCGTCGCGATTGATCTGACGGCGTGAGGGACGGGCGCGTCCTTCGAGGCTCGCCCGCGAAGGTCTCCTCGGGTCGTTTCGATACAGCGCGGGCTCGCACCCCGGCATGGGGACTTGAGGCTCTACCGCTCCGGAGGTGTCGGCGCAGACCGTCCTCATCCTGAGGTACGAGCCCCGGAGCCTCGGTCAGAAGCCGGCATCGCGGCAGGGCCAGCCTCGAAGGGCGCACCCGAACAGCAGCGAACGGCTACTGCGTGCCGCCCTTCACCATGATGTCCTCGGCGAGCGCGATGGCGGTGCGCCTGTCGGTCTCGCCTGCGAGCGCGAACGCCTCTTCCTGCATGTTGCGGATCCACGGCTTGTCGGCGGGCGACGCCCGCTCGAGCGCCGCGGTCATCATGGCGAGGCCGCGCACCACCTTGCCGCTCTGGAACAGGAGGTTGCCGAGCGTCGCCTGCGCCCCCGCATGGCCCTTTTCCGCGGCGAGCTGCAGCCAGCGACCGGCCTGCCGGATGCTCTGCTTCACGCCGTCGCCCTTGAGGAACATCTTGCCCATCTCGTACTGGGCATTGGGGTTGCGGTAGTTGGCGGCCGCCCGCATGTAATATTGCTGCGCAGCGCTTGCGTTCGGCTCCACCGGGCTGCCGGGAATTCCGGATTTCCAATAGCTGCCGAGCGCCACCAGCGCATCCGACATGTAGCTTTCCTCGGGACTGCCGGCCTCGACGTCCTGGTCGGCGATCTCGCTGAAGAACTTGAACGCCTCGTAGTCGTTGCGGGCCACGCCGTCGCCCTCGGCATACATGCGCGCCAGCTTCCAGGTCGCGCCGATCTGGCCCTTCTCCGCGGCATATCTATAGGCTTCGACCGCCTGGTCCTTGTGGCCGCTCTTGTAGGCGCTGAAGCCGAACTGGAAAACGGTCCAGGGATTGGACTGCGCCTTGACCTCGCCGTTGTCGTCGAAGATGTGCTCGTCGAACGCATGGGCGCCACTCGACAGGCATGCGATCGTGCCGGTCAGCAACGCGCTGGCGAGGGTTGATCTGAAATGCGAAATCCTACGCATCTTGCTCGTTCTTAACTCCCGAAGGCGGCAGGTCCGAAAACCCACGCCCCGCAACTCCAACCAGCATGCAGCACACGGACCGCTGCCACGTCGCGTTGCCGCGCCGATCTGGCGATCCAAAATTCTTGCTGCCGAAACGAAGCCGCCCGCTGGCGGGACGGCGGATCATCGAAGACAGAAACCGCTGGCCGAATGGGCCGCGCATCGTCTCGATGCAGGGATGATGGATTGGCATTTCGGCCAAACTGCGGCCACGCGGCGCCGGTCGGATCGGGCAGCCATCCGGCGCGGAACGCGATGCCGAAACGGCGGAGCCGGCACGATCGCCAAGTCCGGTTCCAGAACGCAGTGACAGCCGGTGAACCATTCTACTCCTTGCCGCGGCCATTGCGGCCGACGACCTGTCCGTCGTCTTCAGTCCATCCCGGATGAGCCGGGTTTATGGCGGGAACTTGGCGACGCCGGTAAGGTGGTTTGTACTCCAATCCTTCCTTAGAAACTGTTGCTGAATCGTCACAAGGCACCCGCGGCTTGCGCGTCATCCTACGGGCAACGCCCGATGCGGAATGCAAAACCCCGCCACGAGGGCGGGGTTCTGTAGTGGCGGGCAGGCCTGGCCGCCGGATCGTCCGGCTTCCGACTGCTCAGTTGACGGCGTCCTTGAGGCCCTTGCCGGCCGCGAACTTCGGCACGGTGCGGGCCGGAATCTGCACTTCCGCACCGGTCTGCGGGTTGCGGCCGGTGGTGGCTGCACGCTTGGTCACGCTGAAATTGCCGAAGCCGACGAGACGGACATCACCGCCGCCCTTCAGCTCGTTGGTGATGACGGAGAATACGGCCTCGACCGCCGACTGGGCATCCGCCTTGGAAAGCTTGGCCGCGTCTGCCACGGCGGACACGAGTTCGTTCTTGTTCATCAAGTGGTTCCTTCCTTGAAGTTCAGGTCAGCGGCAACGATCGGCGCAAACGCCGCACGGGAGCGCTGGTTCCGCATGCTGGCCGGGCGCTATGTGGAAAGCTGGGCCGCCCGGGAAGCGTCGCCGTTTCCCACAACCAAAAGCCGGGCGCAAGGCCCGGCTTCCAGCGTTTGGTGGATGAATCGGCTTTTTCGGCCTTCAGTGTGCGAACCCGATGCCGGCCTCGTCGCCGCCGTCCGTTTTGGAGCCGACCGGCACGGCCGGCTCGACCCATTCGATCGGCTCCGGCATGCGCACCAGCGCATGCTTGAGGACTTCGCCGACGCGGCTGACCGGGATGATCTCCATCCCGCTCTTCACGTTGTCCGGGATCTCGGCGAGATCCTTGGCGTTCTCCTCCGGGATCAGCACCTTCTTGATGCCGCCGCGCAAGGCGGCCAGCAGCTTCTCCTTCAGTCCGCCGATCGGCAGCACCCGGCCGCGCAGCGTGATCTCGCCCGTCATGGCGACATCGGCCCGCACCGGAATGCCGGTCAGGATCGAGACGATCGACGTCGCCATCGCCACGCCGGCCGACGGGCCGTCCTTCGGGGTCGCACCCTCAGGGACATGCACGTGGATGTCGCGCTTGTCGAACAGCGGCGGCTCCACGCCGAAATCGATGGCTCTGCTGCGGACATAGGACGCCGCCGCCGAGATCGATTCCTTCATCACGTCCTTCAGGTTGCCGGTGACCGTCATGCGCCCCTTGCCGGGCATCATGACACCTTCGATGGTCAGCAGCTCGCCGCCCACCTCGGTCCAGGCCAGACCGGTGACCACGCCCACCTGATCGTCCGCCTCGGCGGAGCCGAAGCGATAGCGCGGCACGCCGAGGTAGTCGGAGAGGTTCTTGTCGGTGATCGACACCGACTTCTTCTTCGACTTGATGATCTCGGTGACCGCCTTGCGCCCGAGCTTCATCAGCTCGCGCTCGAGGCTGCGCACGCCGGCTTCCCGCGTATAGGTCTGGATGATGCCGCGGATGGCCGAGTCGGCGACCGTGAACTCCTTCGGCTGCAGCGCATGGTCGCGAACCACCTTCGGCATCAGGTGCCGCTTGGCGATCTCGACCTTCTCGTCCTCCGTGTAGCCGGCGATACGGATGATCTCCATGCGGTCCATTAGCGGCGCCGGGATGTTCAGCGTATTGGCCGTCGTCACGAACATCACGCTCGACAGGTCGTACTCGACCTCGAGGTAGTGATCCATGAACGAGGAGTTCTGCTCCGGGTCCAGCACCTCCAGAAGCGCCGAGGACGGATCGCCGCGGAAATCCTGGCCCATCTTGTCGATCTCGTCGAGCAGGAACAGCGGGTTGGACTTCTTCGCCTTCTTCATCGACTGGATGACCTTGCCGGGCATCGAACCGATATAGGTCCGGCGATGGCCACGGATCTCGGCCTCGTCGCGCACGCCGCCG
>JAHBYY010000134.1 GCA_019635715.1 Rhizobiaceae bacterium
TGTCCGCGCCACCGACGGTCAAAGCTCAGGGCCTTGGGTATGAAAGGCGATCGCCACGTGGCGCGTCGGACAAGAGGTCTGCGCCAAGTCCCCTCCTGGAGTGGCTGCGGTCGACCGCCAGCCGGCCGATCACCGAGACCGGGATCGAGTCGGGAGCGTTGCGCCGCAGTCTGCCGGGCGCTGCCGCGCGCTCGACCGCCCCGGCCGAGATGCAGAAATAGGCGATGACGTGGATGCCCTCGCATACGACATAGGTGCGCGAGAACCGGCTCTCGTTCTTCAGCGCCCGATGCCGCAGCCAATCGTCAGTACGGATCCGCCGCAATCGAATGCCGAAACGTCGTGCTCGGAAGTCAGCGGAACCGGCTCCGAATATCGCCGGCCCGGGTTTGTCGGAACGTCGTCTGCTTCCGCCATGCCGGACCCCGGCGCAGCAGCGACCGCAGCTTCGGCCCCGGGGCGGACGATTTGTCGAGCGCCTGCATGAAGGCGTCGTAGCGGGCCGGACCGAGGACAAACAATCGCTGGTCGAGCAGCACGTCGATTGCCTGTTGCCGGGCACTCTCGACCATGAATTCCGTGCGCGTCTTTCCAAGAACCGCGGCCGCATCGTCAATGAGTTGGCGCGTGCCAGCCTCGATGCGCAGGTTGATGCTGCCCTTCGCATCGGGGGCCGAGGAACGCTCCACGACCGCCATGCCGGCGTTGTCGCGGGTCGATGAGGAATGAGCCTCCGTCATCCCAAAGATGTGGTCTGCCGTGTCCACACCGTCAATACGCTTGACTGCGCGTGGCTCACTCGCGCGCGGTTTCCCTGAGCTTCTGCGCGTAGACGTTGATCACCAGCGCCGCCAGCAGGATCAGGCCGCGGATCAGGATCTTCAGGAAGCTGTCGATCTGGATGTGGTCGAGACCGTTGTTGAGCACGCCGAGCACCAGCAGGCCGATGATCGTGTTGCCGATGCCGCCGCGCCCGCCGAACAGGCTGGTGCCGCCGACCACCACCGCGGCGATGGCGTCGAGCAGGAAGGTGTCGAACTGGTTCTGCTGGGCCGAGCCGAAATAGGCGACGCCGAGCATGCCGGCGATGCCGGAGCACATGGCGCAGATGATCATCACCGAGGCGATGATCATCTTGACGTTGACGCCCGAGAACTCCGCCGCCTCGCGGTTGCCGCCGACCATGTACACGTAGCGGCCGAACCGCGTGTAGGTCAGCACCAGGTGGGCGACCAGCATGAGCAGCAGGCAGATGACGATCGTCCATTTGACGCCGAACACCGTTCCCGAGCCGAGCGTGGTGATGAGATCGGGAAAGTTGTAGGCGATCTGGCCGCGCACCAGCATGGCCGAGATGCCGTTGGCGATCTGCATCATGGCGAGCGTCATGATGAACGACGGAATGCCGATGCCGGTGACGCCGAAGGCGGTGACCAGGCCGAGCGTGAAGCAGGCCGCCAGTGTCAGGATGATGGCGATCCAGCCCTGCACCGGCACGTTGGCGATGTTCACATAGTCGGGCTGGATGGTGAAATAGGCGACCAGGATGCCGACCGCGTTGGCGATCGCCGCGACCGAAAGGTCGATCTCCGCCGTCAGGATGACGAAGGTCAGGCCGACGGCGATGATGCCGGTGATCGACGCCTGCGACAGGATGTTCATCAAATTGTCGAACGTCCTGAAGCTCTCCGCCTGCGTCGAGAAGAAGATGACCAGCACGATCAGCGTGAAGACCGGCGCGATGTTGCGCATCTGCTCGGCCATGAAGCGTCCGAGCGAGAACGGCTTTGCGGTTTCGGTTGTGACGGTCATTGGCTCTCGTCCGGAGTTCTTTGTCGTGCGGCAGGACATCCCCACCTCTTATCCCTCCCCGCAAGGGGGAGCGGATTTCCGAGGCGTTGACGCCCCCCTCCCCCTTGCAGGGAGGGACAAGGGGTGGAAGTAAATTTGTGACCGGCCATGCTCACGCAGCCGCCAGGAGATCGGCCTTGTCGATATGGCCGGAGGAAAACTCCCGCGCGACGACGCCGCGCTTCAGCACGGTGACGCGGTCGGCAAGGGTCAGGATCGTCTCCGGCTCCGTCGACAGCACCAGCACGGCGACGCCGCGGTCGCGCAGCGACCGGACGATGCGGATCACATCCTCCTTGGCCCCGACATCCATGCCGCGTGTCGGTTCCGACAGGATCAGCACCTTGGGGATCTCGGTCAGCCACTTGGCCAGCGCCACCTTCTGCTGGTTGCCGCCGGAGAGATTGCCGAGCGCGATGTTGGGCAGCGGCGGCCGGATCTGCAGGTCCTTGATGTGGCCCTCGGTGATCGCCCGCTCGCGCGACGGCCGCAGGAAGAAGCGATCGATCTTGTCGAGGATGGCGATCGATACGTTCTTGTACATCGGCTCGGTGCGGAACAGCATCATGCGCCGGTTCTCCGGCACGTAGCCGATGCCGGCGCGCCGCGCCGTCGCGGTCGACCGGAAGCTGACGGTCTCGCCATCCAGCTTGATGTCGCCGGAGGTGAGCTTGCCCTTGCCGAACAGCGCGCGCGCCAGTTCCACCTGGCCGCAGCCCATGAAGCCGTAGACGCCGGTGATCTCGCCGCGGCGCAGCTTGATCGAGATGTCGCGGATCATCTGCCCGTCGCTCAGGCCGGTTGCGGAGAGGACGACCGCGCGACTGTCGTCTCCGGAAAGCTCGGTGCTTTCGCCCATGTGCATGTCCGCCGCGCCGCGGCCGATCATGTGGGCGATGATGCTGTCCTTGGTCAGCGCCGAAGTGCGCTCGGTGATCACCTTGCTGCCGTTGCGGAAGACGGTGACTCGGTCGGAGATGTCGACCACATCGTCGAGGAAATGCGAGATGAAGACGATGGTGCGCCCCTGGGCGCGCAGCCGGCGCAGCGCATCGAACAGGCGAGCCACCTCCGGAGGCGACAGCGCCGAGGTCGGTTCGTCGAGAATGATGATCTTGGCCCCCGAGAACAGCACGCGCGACAATTCGATGAGCTGCTGGAGACCGACCGGCAGGCTGCCGATGCGGGTGGACGGATCGATGTCGAGACCGAGGCTGGCAAGCTGCGTCCTTGCCTCGCGCTTCATGCGGCCCCAGTCGACCACGCCGCCGGCCATGATCGGCTGCACGCCGAGGAAGACGTTCTCCGCCACCGTCAGGTCGGGAACGATGGACAGCTCCTGGTGGACCATGCCGATGCCGGCGGCAAGCGCGTCGGCGGGCGAACGCAGATGCACGGGCCTGCCGTCGACGCGCATTTCGCCTTCGAAACCGTGATAGACGCCGGCGATGATCTTCATCATCGTCGACTTGCCGGCGCCGTTCTCGCCGACCAGCCCGTGGATCTCACCCGGGGCCAGGTCGAAATCGACGTCGCGCAGCGCCTGCACGCCGCCGAACGTCTTCGTCACGCCGATCATCTGCAGGACCGGCGCGTCGGAGACGGAACCGGCCGGAGGGGTGAGCCCCCCGGCCGTCATGGTGCTTGTGTCAGTCAATTGCCGAACCGATCAGATCAGGAAGTTCTTCTGCAGCCAGAGATGGCCGGGAGCGGTTTCCTGGGTGATCACCGGGCCGTCGGCCCAGATGTAGTTCGGGATGCCGCCGGGGCCGGTCTTCTCGCCGCCCTGGACGGCAGCCACGCCGGCGGCGACGGCCCAGCCGTGGATGCGGCAGGACGGATTGCGCACGGTGGCGACCATCGTGCCGTCGAGAACGGCATTCACCGCCGGCGGCATGGCGTCGACGCCGCCGATGAAGATGCCTTCGCGGCCCTTGGCCTTCATGACGTTGTGGGCGGCGAGCGCCATGTCGTCATTGTGGAAGAAGGCGCCGGCGATGTCCGGATACTTGGTCAGCAGCGACTCCCAGATGCGGGCGACCTTGGTGACGTCCCAGTCGGCCGGCTGCTCGTCGACCACCGTGACGTCGGGGAAGTTGGCGACGACTTCCTTGAAGCCCTTCGCACGGCCCTGCGCGCCGGTATGGCCGAGAGCGCCCTGCGTCATGACGACGTTGCCCTTGCCGCCGATCTTCTTCATCAGCTCGTTGGTCACCACCGAGCCCATGAAGACGTTGTCCGGCGCGATGAAGGTGTGCAGCGCCAACTGGCCTTCCGGCGCCATCATCGTGTCCATGGCGATCACCGGCGTGCCGGCGTCGATCATCTTCTTGACGGGGTCGTTCAGCGTACCGATGCCGAAGGTCTGGATGGCGACGAAATCCCACTTCTGGGTGGCCATGTTGTCGATCGCCGCGCGCTGCTTGGGCGCCGCGAGCTCACCGTCGAACCAGGTGATCTCGACGTTCATCAGCTTGCCCCAGGCCTCGGCGGTCTGCTTGCCCTGGGCGCACCAGGTGGCCTGCAGGCCGGCGTTGCTGAAGGCGGCCTTCATCGGCTTGCCGGCGGGCTTCAGTTCCTGGGCCATGGCCGGGCTGAAACCGGCCGAGCCGAGCAGCGCACCGGCCAGAGCGGTTGCGCCGAGCGCCTTGAACACGTCGCGGCGCGACCTGGATTCCTCGATCAGATCATCAAGCACGTAGATCTCCTCCCTAGAACGGCCCTCGGCCGACAAACAATCCTGCGAGAACGCCTGCGATCGGGCGTGGAAAGCGCAGCGGCTTCTCCCCCCACTCCGACGCGATGCGGCGAAACTGTGTGACGAAAACGCTTCCCCGTCAATCGCTTGGTCGGACCACATGGTAATTTAGGCGTGAAATCTTCATTTAGGCCTGAACGGACGCGGCGGCTTGCAGGATGTCCGGCGGATCGCGGCGAAGGCGCCTGGTCGATTTTCATGCAGATGCAGGATCTGCACACTTTTTGATCTGTGTCGCCGCGATTGCGTCCACCTTAGGCAGGCCGCCGCCCCGCAGCAGTTCGCCGAATCGCCCGCCGCCGCCGCTTCGGCCGCCTAACCGACTGTAAACAAGTCCTTAAGATCGACCGATCTGGCGCATGATCCATCTGGCATGACCGTTGCTTTGTTTTGCTGCGGTGCAACAACCCAGTTTGGAGGTGTCCACATGAGGGGAATAAAACAAGCGATAATGGGCTTGGCGGCGGCGGGGGCGCTTGCCGCGGGTCTGGCGTTGGCGCCGCCGGCGTCGGCCCAGGAAGACACGATCAAGGTCGGCATCCTCCACTCGCTGTCCGGGACCATGGCGATCTCGGAGACGACGCTCAAGGACACGATGCTGTTCCTGATCGACGAGCAGAACAAGAAGGGCGGCCTGCTGGGCAAGAAGCTCGAGGCGGTGGTCGTCGACCCGGCCTCCGACTGGCCGCTCTTCGCCGAAAAGGCGCGCGAGCTGATCGAGAAGGACAAGGTCTCGGCGGTGTTCGGCTGCTGGACCTCGGTGTCGCGCAAGTCGGTGCTGCCGGTGTTCGAGGAATTGAACAACCTCCTCTTCTACCCCGTCCAGTATGAGGGCGAGGAAAGCCAGCGCAACGTCTTCTACACGGGTGCCGCC
>JAHBYY010000135.1 GCA_019635715.1 Rhizobiaceae bacterium
GTATTCGCGGGCCATGGGAGGTGCCTCTTACGTTCGGACGAGCCGTTACCAGCGATAGTGCGCGAAGGCGCGGTTGGCTTCGGCCATCTTGTGCGTGTCTTCACGCTTCTTGACGGCGGTGCCGCGATTGTTGGCAGCGTCGAGCAGTTCGCCGGACAGGCGGTCGATCATCGTCGTCTCGTTGCGGTTGCGCGCCGCGGTGATCAGCCAGCGGATGGCGAGAGCCTGGCGACGCTCGGGACGGACGTCGACCGGAACCTGGTAGGTCGCACCGCCGACGCGGCGCGAGCGGACCTCGACATGCGGCGCGACATTGTCGAGCGCCTGCTTGAAGACGACCACCGGCTCCTGCTTGGTCTTGGAGCGGACCTGGTCGAGCGCACCGTAGACGATCGTCTCGGCGACCGACTTCTTGCCGTCATACATGATGGCGTTCATGAACTTGGTGACGACCAGATCGCCGAACTTGGGATCCGGGTTGATTTCGCGCTTGTCTGCACTGTGACGACGGGACATTTTTTCTTTGCCTCAAAACTGCGTGGTGGCCTGGATCCCGGATCGCCGGCTGGCGCCGTCCGGGATGACCTGCGCTACGCTTCGGTCACTTCGGACGCTTGGCGCCGTACTTGGAGCGGCGCTGCTTGCGGTTCTTCACGCCCTGCGTGTCGAGCACGCCGCGGATGATGTGATAGCGCACGCCCGGAAGATCCTTGACGCGGCCACCGCGGATCATGACCACCGAGTGCTCCTGAAGGTTGTGGCCCTCACCCGGGATATAGCCGATCACTTCGAAGCCGTTCGTCAGGCGGATCTTCGCGACCTTGCGCAGCGCCGAGTTCGGCTTCTTCGGCGTCGTCGTGTAGACGCGCGTGCACACGCCCCGCTTCTGCGGGTTCTGCTGCATCGCCGGAACCTTGTTGCGCGTCGCCGGCGCTTGGCGCGGCTTGCGGATCAGCTGGTTGACGGTAGGCATTAAATCCTCTTGTCTTTCTTAGTCCGTATCCAGGGCCCGTCCAGGGCGGTTTCGAACGCCATTTCCATACGCAAATTCGGGCATGAAACCACCATCGGCGGTTTTGCCCGAACAGAAGCAGAGGAAGCGCGATGCGCCTCGTGCAAGCCGGAAATGTGTTTTCGCTCGTAGAACGAACCCTGTTTGAGGCGAACTCCAAGGCGAGACGCCTCGGAAAGCCAAACCTCACATCGGTTCAGACGGGGCGGCTAATACTCGGTGAGTCCGTTTGCGTCAACCCCGAAGCCCGAATATTAGGGAATGACGGCCATGCAGCGCGACTGCCGCGAGCCATCGGCCATAAAGTGTCGCCGCAAGCCGCAAGGGCGACAGAATATATCCCCGATGCTCGCCATCGTCGAAGCCGGCGAGGCCGAATCCATGTAGGTCCCGGACCGACCTCCAATTTGCCGAGGATTTCAGCGTGAACGACAACGAATCCCGTCCCGTCACCATCATCACCGGCCGCGTCTTCCGCGAGAAGGGCGGCGAGTCGGAAGGCGTCCACATCATGCTGATGGCCCCCGACGACGACACCGCGGTGCGGCGCGCCTTGGAATCGCTGGCCAAGGAAGGCTACGCCGAAGCCGAACTCGACCAGATCGGGGAGATGGAGGGGCCGCCGGACGAAGAGCCGCACGCCTCCGCCTACCAGGGGGCGATCGAGGGCGAGGTCTCGATCATCACCTTCAACGAGCCGTTCTGAGCGGCGGCGTCAGTCCCTCCGGCCGCCGCGGATCCGGTAGGACGGCTGGTACATGGTCACCAGTTCCTCGGCCGCGGTGGGGTGGATCGCCATCGTGCGGTCGAAGACGTCCTTGGTCAGCCGGCCCTTGACCGCCACGCCGAGCAACTGCGCCAATTCGCCGGCATCGGGTCCGAGGATATGCGCGCCGACGACGCGATTCGACCTGGCATCGACCACCAGCTTCATGATCATCCGTTCCTGGCGATCCGGCAGGATGTTGCGCATCGGGCGGAACGCGGCGCGGTAGATGTCGACGTCGCCGAGCTGCGTCGCGGCCTGGTCCTCGCTCAGGCCGACGGTGCCGATCTCCGGCTGCGAGAACACCGCCGTCGCAACATCCTCCAGGTCGGGCTTGGTCGGCCTGTCCCTGAAGGCCGTGTCGACGAAGCACATCGCCTCGTGGATCGCCGCGGGCGTCAGTTGCATGCGGTTGGTGACGTCGCCGAGCGCATAGATGGTGTCGGCGCTTGTCCTTGAATAGTCGTCGACCAGGATCTCGCCGACGGGTCCGACCTTCACGCCGGCGCGCTCCAGCCCGAGGTTTTCCGTGTTCGGCGTGCGCCCGAGCGCCAGCATGACCTGGTCGGCGACGAGCGCCCTGCCCTTGGAGGTATGCGCGACCAGCCGGCCGTCCTCGCCCTTCTCGATTCGCGAAAACACGTCGTGGCAGATGATCTCGATGCCCTTGGCGGCCATCGCCTCGTGCAGCCCGCGCCGCAAATCCATGTCGAAGCGGCCGAGGATCTCGGCGCCGCGATAGATCAGCGTCGTCCTGACGCCGAGGCCGTGGAAGATGTTGGCGAACTCGACGGCGATGTAGCCGCCGCCGGCAATCACGATCGCCTCGGGCAGCTTCTCCAGTTGGAAGGCTTCGTTCGAGGTGATCGTCAGTTCGTGGCCAGGCAGCGCCTCGTGCGGCGACGGACGCCCGCCGGTCGCGATCAGAATCTTGTCGGCGGTCACGGTGCGACCTTCCGCGACCAGACGGACCGTATGTGCGTCGATCAGCTCGGCGCGGCTGGCGAAGGTCTCGCCGCCCGCCTTCTCGACACCGCCGCGGTAGATGCTCTCCAGCCGCGCGATCTCGCGATCCTTGTTGGCGATCAGCGCCTTCCAGTCGAACGCCGTGCCGCCGACGCTCCAGCCATAGCCGGCGGCGTCCTCGAAGGCCTCGGAGAACTGGGACGCGTAGACCAGCAGTTTCTTGGGCACGCAGCCGCGGATGACGCAGGTGCCGCCATACCGGTATTCCTCGGCGATGCCGACTCTCCGGCCGAGACCGGACACGACGCGCGCCGCGCGCACACCGCCGGACCCGCCGCCGATGACGAAGAGATCGTAGTCGTAGCTCGGCATGGCCGGTCCTTCCAAATCAACCGCCGCTCGACCCGGTCAGCCATGGCGATCGCCCGACGAAGTCACTCGTCCCGCGCTTCCGACGTGCGAGACCGCAGCTTCGTCCTGCTGCAACACTTAGCCATGCCGCGGAACGGCGAAAAGGGCAGGTCCGGAAAAAGCCGCGTCAGTTCGCCTGGGCCGGCGCGGTCTCCTGTCCGTCGATCGGCGCGCCCTGCCCGGCCGTCGGATTCGACGCCATCAGCACCTTGCCGACTTCGGCCGCCAGGTCGCGTGCGATGCCGCGCTGCCAGATCTCGGCGGCCGTGGTCAGGTCGCGCACGATGATCGGGCCCTCGGTGATCAGCTTCTTGCCCGCCGCGCTGTCGTAGAAGGTGGCGATCGCGTTCAACTCGTCGACGGAGAAGACCTTGGCGTAGATCGTCGCCGCCTCGCGCTCCAGATCGGTGCGACGCGCCGCCAGCTTCAGCGCCTCGTCGTCGACGGTCTTGATGATCGCATCCTGCAGATCGGGATTCTTCTGAATCAGCGTCGACTTCAGCGACGCGGCAGCCTCGGGAAGGATGCTGTCATAGATATCGGTCGCGTTGATGGCGTTGACCGCCGCCCTTGCCGCCTTGAGATGATCCTCCGAGATGTCCGCCGAGGCGTCCTGCGCGAAAGCGGGGAACGAGGCGGCGACCATGGCGGAGGCGGCCAGAGCGATGGTGAGGCGGCGAAAGCGACTGACGCGCGTCATGATGGTAGCTGCTCCTAAGGATTCTGTTGCACGGCACGCGGGCGGACAGTTTGCGCTCCCGCGGCGCCGGCGACGATGACCAGGTCGGCCATGCCGATGAACAATCCGTGCTCCACGACCCCCGGCACGGCATGAAGAAGACCCGACAGCGCTCTTGGATCGCGAATACGGCCAAAAGATGCGTCGAGCACGAAATGCCCGCCGTCTGTAACAAACGGGCCGTTTTCTGTCATCCGCAGTTCGACCGGGCCGCCCAGGCCGATCGATCGCGCGGCCCGTTCGACGGCGATCCGCGTCGCCGCGAGCCCGAAGGCGTTGACCTCGATCGGCAGGGGAAAGCGGCCGAGCATGTCGACGCGCTTGCTCTCGTCGGCGATGACGATCATCCGCTCGGACGCCGCCGCGACGATCTTCTCGCGCAGCAGCGCGCCGCCGCCACCCTTGATCAGGGTGAGGTCCGCATCGAACTCGTCGGCTCCGTCGATCGTCAGGTGGAGTTCGGGCATCTCCTCCAGCGTGGCCAGCGGCACGCCGAGTTCGCGGCACTGCGTCGCGGTGCGCTCCGACGTCGGCACGCCGACGACGCTCAGGCCCTTGGCGACGCGCTCGGCCAGCAGGCGCACGAATTCGGCGGCGGTCGAGCCCGTGCCGATGCCGAGCCGCATCCCGTCCTCGACATGAGCGAGCGCCGCTCTCGCGGCCTCCACCTTCATCGCATGCGCATCCATGCCCGCGTTCCGCCTCGCATTCCGGAGCGCGGCTCCTAGCATCTTTGCGCAACCCGTCAAACCCCGGGGCGCCACCTGGCCCGGGTTGCGCGCGACCGGACAGCGCTGTATCGCGGCTCATCCGTTGAAATCAACAAGGCAGACTGCATGAAGCCCATCATCGTCTTCGACCTCGACGGCACCCTGGTCGACACGGCGCCCGATCTCCTCGACAGCCTCAACCACAGCCTCGAGGCCGGCGGCGCGCAGCTTACCGACACCAACGGCTTCAAGCGCTTCGTCGGCCATGGCGGCCGGGTGATGATCGAGCGCGCCTACGCCGCCCAGAAGCGCCCGCTCGAGCTTGTCGAGCACGATCGGCTCTTCGCCCTGTTCCTTGAACATTACGGCCAGAACATTCCCGGGCGCTCCCTGCCCTATCCGGGCGTTCCCGCAGCACTGGGGCGTCTCGCCGCGCAGGACTGGCTGCTCGCCGTCTGCACCAACAAGACCGAAGAGTTCTCGAAACGCCTGCTGGCCGGCCTCGGCCTGTCCCGCCATTTCGCCGCGATCTGCGGCTCCGACAGCTTCGCCTACCGCAAGCCGGACCCGCGCCACCTGACCTCGACGATCGCACTGGCGGGCGGCGACCTGTCGCGCGCCGTGATGGTCGGCGATTCGCAGACGGACATCGACACCGCCAAGGCAGCCGGCATCCCGGTGGTGGCCGTCGATTTCGGCTATACGGACCGGCATGTCCGCGAATTCGAGCCGTCGCGCGTCATCTCGCATTTCGACGAACTCACCGTCGGGCTGTGCGAGGATCTGATGGCGGCGGCGAATGCCTGACACGGCATGTTGACTTGTCATGCCGCGCTCCCTTATATCCGCGGCGCGCACCGGCTTCGGCCGACGG
>JAHBYY010000136.1 GCA_019635715.1 Rhizobiaceae bacterium
AAGCGCAGCGTCAGCTTGACCTTGTCGCCCTCGTCGAAGAAGCGGCGCACCGCCTTCATCTTGGTCTCGTAGTCGTGGTCGTCGATGTTGGGGCGCATCTTGATCTCCTTGATCTCGATGACCTTCTGGTGCTTGCGCGCCTCGGCGGCCTTCTTCTGGTTGGCATATTTCAGCTTGCCCAGGTCGAGGATCTTGGTGACCGGCGGAACGGCGTTGGGCGAAATCTCGACCAGGTCGAGGCCGGCTTCCTCGGCCATCTGCAGCGCCTGGTGGGTCGGCACCTCGCCGTGGTTCTTGCCCTCGGCATCGATCAGTTGGACAGTCGGAACCCTGATTTCCTTGTTGGAGCGCGGTCCGTCCTTGACGGGTGCGCCTGCCTTGAATGGTCTGCGAATGGCCTTTTTCTCCTTCAGCCGTTGCCGTGTAACCGATCCGGCGCCTATGTCGCCCCGATCGGGCGCGAGTCAATAGCACAGTCGCCCGAACAAATCACCAGAGGGCGCAAGCCATTTCGGCGTTCAGTCGTCGTCGCGGCAGGTCGGATACAGTTGCGCGCGGCATGGTCGGGCGGAAGCCGGGCAGATGGGGGTGTTGGCGGCCTGCCGCAAGGTCCGCACGCCGCTGGTCCCTTCCCCTCGTCCGGCCGGCATGCCAAGAGACGCCGGCTGCAATCGACCGGCGGGACGGCATGGACGCGGACTTTCCCCAGCAATTCGACCATGGCGGCGTGGCGATCGCCTACCGCCGCCGCGCCGGAAAGGCGCCCGGCGTGGTCTGGCTCGGCGGCTACCGCTCGGACATGAAGGGCACGAAGGCGCAGGCGCTCGACGCATGGGCGCTGCGATCCGGACACGCCGTCCTGCGCCACGACTATTCGGGGCACGGCGAATCCGGCGGGGCCTTCGCCGACGGCACGATCTCGCTGTGGCTGGCGCAGAGCCTCGCCGCCTTCGGGAGGCTGACCGACGGACCGCAGATCCTCGTCGGATCCTCGATGGGCGCCTGGATCGCCCTGCGCATGGCGCAGGAACTGGCGAAGGCCGGCACGGCGCGCGTCGCCGGCCTGCTGCTGCTGGCGCCGGCGCCGGACTTCACCGCCGACCTCATCGAGCCTGCCCTCACGGCCGACCAGACCGCGGCACTGACCCGCGACGGCTTCTTCGCCACGCCATCCGAATATTCGGGCGAGCCAAGCATCTTCACGCGCGCGCTGCTCGAAGACGGCCGCGCCAACCGCGTGCTGACAGGACCGATCGACACCTTCTGCCCGGTCCACATCATCCAGGGCATGCGCGACCCCGACGTGCCGCACGGCCATGCGCTGAAGCTGACCAGCCTGTTGCCGGCCGACGACGTGACACTGTCGCTGGTGCCGGACGGCGACCACCGCCTGTCGCGCCCGCAGGACATCGCGATGATGCTCGGCGCGCTGGACGGACTGATCGCGCAGGCGGCGAGATGAGGCTGTCGATCCCGGCTTCCGCCTTCGTCGCGGCCGTTGTCGGCTTCGGCGGGACGCTCGCGCTGATCATCGCGGCGGCCGAGGCCGTCGGGGCGACGCGCGCCGAGACGGCCAGCATGGTCACCGCGCTGTGCATCGCCATGGCGGTCGAATCCTTCTGGCTGTCCTGGCGCACGCGCATGCCGGTGATCTCGGCCTGGTCGACGCCGGGGGCGGCGCTGGTCGGCGCCAGTTCCGGCTTCACCATCAACGACGCCGTCGGCGCCTTCATGCTGGTCGGCGTGATGCTGGTCGCCACGGGCCTGTTCAAGCCGCTGACGCGGCTGATCTCGAAGATCCCGGCCTCCGTCGCCTCCGGCATGCTGGCCGGCATCGTGGTGACCTTCGCGCTCAACGCGGTGAAGGCGGCGCCCGCCGACCCGCTGCTGATCCTGCCGCTGGTGGCGGCCTTCTTCGTCGTCCGGCTGTTCAACCCGGCGCTGTCGGTTCTGGCCGTGCTGATCGGCGGCGGCGTGCTGGCGGCCCTGCTCGGCCGGATCGGCACCCTGCCGGCCCTGGAAATGTCGACGCTGGTGCTGACCACGCCGAGCTTCTCGCCAACCTCGATCATCGGCCTGGCGCTGCCGCTCTATCTGGTGACGATGGCGTCGCAGAACCTGTCGGGCCTCGCCGTGCTGAAGGCGGCCGGCTACGACCCGCCGCCCGGGCCGCTGATCGCGGTCACCGGCCTGGTGTCGCTGCTGACCGCGCCGTTCAATGCACTGACCTCCAACCTGGCGGCGATCTCGGCGGCGATCTGCACCGGACCGGACGTGCATCCCGACCCGGCCGAGCGCTGGAAGACCGGGCCGTTCTACGCGCTCGCCTATCTCGTCTTCGCCGTGTTCGGCGCGTCGCTGGTCGCGGTGTTCGCCGTGCTGCCGCCGTCGCTGATCCTGCTGGTCGCCGGGCTCGGCCTGCTCGGCGCGCTCGCCAATGCGCTGGCCATCGCGCTGAAGGACGAACCGCAGCGCATCGCGGCGACCGTCACCTTCGCCGTCACGGCGTCGGGCATCACCATCGCCGGCGTCGGCTCGGCGTTCTGGGGCCTGGCTGCCGGCCTGGTCGTTCTTTCCCTAGACAGCCTAAAATTCAGATAGGCTTTCCAGAGACTTGTCCGGTTTCACCCGGCGATCTCTTGAAGCGTGGTTTCGCCCTTACCATTTCGAAATCAAGCGGCCGGTCCCGGCTGCCCAAACCGAAGGAACGGGAGAAGATGAACACGACCGCCTTGATCCGTCCGGCCTGGACGCCAGCGACCATCGCGCTGATGGTCATCGGCTTCATGGTCTTCTGGCCGCTCGGCTTTGCCATGCTCGCCTACATCATCTGGGGCGACCGGCTCGAGGGCTTCAAGAAAGACGTCAACCGCGCCACCGACGGCATTTTCCGCGGCTGCCGCCGCGGCGCCGACAAAGCGCATAGCTGGGGCAACAACTCCAGCCGCACCGGCAACGTCGCCTTCGACGACTGGCGCGAGAAGGAACTGGAGCGGCTTGCCGAAGAGCGCCGCAAGCTCGACGAGACGCTGAGCGAGTTCGACGACTACATGCGCGAACTGCGCCGCGCCAAGGACCAGGACGAGTTCGACCGCTTCATGGCGAACCGCTCTCGCTCGACGCCGGCGAGGACCGACACAGGCAAGCCGGGTCCGACCACCCTGCTCGACGATACCGAGTAGGCAGCGACGCACCTCTCGATGACGGCGCCGCCCCACCGGGCGGCGCCGTTCCTTTTAGATTGTGAGCGAACGCCTTTCTCCTCAATCATAGTGGGAGGACGCATTCACTTCTTGGATAAGGGTTGGGCGGAGCGGTTCGAAGAGCGGCGTCGGAAGCCGCTTTGGCGCCTTGCCAAGCCGGAATGGTTCCTTAACCCAGTCGTTCGATTCTGGAACAAATCGTGATTCCGGACCTCCTTGAACAACGACTCTGTTCGTGTTTTGTTTTCGAATGTCCAGTGTGTTTAAGGAATCACAAGCCTTAATAAAGTGCTGCAAATGCGCGGATAAGCCATAGGCAAATCGAGAATTCGACGCCAATGTGGATTTGCCGAAATAAGGGGAGAGGCCGATGAGAGTTAAAATTAAGCGAATCGGAAAAGGCGCACATCCAAGTGAGATGGTTGTTGCCGTTGATACGGTAAGTGGGGAGGAAAAGCTAATCGTCCACGAGCGTTCTGTAAAGGATGATAGTCTCGACATCGGATTTCCTATAAATCGACAAGAATCGAATCTCCTTGTCGAATTGCCGCGAGAGACCGTAAGCGGCGCATGGCGAGTCTGGGTTCCGGAGGCGCTTGTAAACTAAATTCATCGCAGGGGGGCATGGGATGATATTAACTGATCGAGAAATACAGATCGCAATCCAAACCGACGCGATTATTATCGACCCTGCCCCCGATTTGGCAAACTACAGTTCAACAAGCCTCGATCTAACCCTCGACAAGCGACTCACGCTTTTCAAGGATCCAAAGAAGGGTCTTGACCTATGTATCGATCCTTCCGTCGGAGGTTACAATCACGAAGCCATTATCGAAGAAACCACAACAGGCTACGAAATGACAGCAGATGGCTATCGCTTTGAGCCAGGTCATATGATCCTCGCGTGGACCAGGGAATATGTGGAACTGAAATATCAGTCGCGGATAGCAGCGCGCGTCGAGGGCAAAAGTTCGCTCGCCCGTCTTGGAATTGGTATTCATCTCACAGCCCCCACTATTCACTCTGGTTTTTCGGGGCAAATTCGCCTCGAGATGGTAAACCATAATAAACTTCCCGTTCGACTCCGTGAGGGAATGAAAATTTGTCAACTTATATTTGAACAAACCCTAGGCACACCAGTCCGGGGATATGAAGGTCGATTTGCTGGACAAGCCGCAGGACAGAAAAAAGGTTAGACGTTCGGACACATCGCACTGAATGCCTGCAATCGTCCGCATCTGATTTCTTGATAGAAATCGAATCACATATTGCTGAACGATGCCCCTCGGACTCTTCAGGACAAGCAAGACCAGGACGCCGCCTCAACCGGAAACGCGCGACCACGCGGTCGCCGGCCGGACCCTGCCGCTGCGCATCGTCGAGAGCGACCGGGCGCGCCGCCTGACGCTGCGCATCGACGCGGGCGGGCGCGGCCTGCGCATCACCGTGCCGCCCGGGCTGGCACGCGGCGAGGTCGACCGCTTCCTGCTGCGTCACCAGGGCTGGCTGGAACAGCGGCTGGAAAAGATCCCGGAGCGGCCGCAGGTTCGGCCGGGCACCAGGCTGCCGCTGCGCGGCGTGCCGCACCGCATCGTCCACGAGCCGGATAGGCGCGGGACGGTCGTGGTCCAATCCGGCGCCGACGGCCCGGAACTGGTCGTGCATGGCGATAGGCTGCACCTGCCGCGCCGCCTCGCCGACTTCCTCAAGCGCGAGGCCAGGAAGGACATCACGGCGCTGGTGGACAAGCACACGGCGACCGTCGGCCGCAAGGCCAAGGCGATCCGCTTCAAGGACACGACGAGCCGCTGGGGCTC
>JAHBYY010000137.1 GCA_019635715.1 Rhizobiaceae bacterium
TCAAACCAAGAACTTAATGCGCTGCGCCTGAGCCCAATTGGACGCGACGCGCTTTATGTCTCCGGGAACCTTGGAGCCCGGTCGCCCATTCAGGTGGCGTTCAGACAGCTCCGCCTAGATAGGGAGCCGGTCGATGGCGGTCGTCGATACCGCCACGACAAGGAGATCACCATGAACCGTTATGTCAAATCCGCCGTCCTGGGACTTGCCGTCGCCGCGACGACACTCACCGCATTGCCCGCCGCGCAGGCCGGAGACGGATGGCGCCGCCATGGCGACTGGGGCGGCCGTCGCCATCACAGCCGCAATGGCGACCTCGTGGCGGCCGGCGTCATCGGCCTTGCCGTCGGCGCGCTCGTCGCCGGGGCGGCGAACGCCTCCCAGCCCGATTATTACGAGCCGGTGCCGATCTATCGCGAACCGCGTCCGCGCCCCCATCCGGATCGTGGCTACTATATCGAGCGTCCGCCGGTCGTCTATGAGCGCCCGCCGGCGGTGTATGAGCGGCCGCAGGTGGTCTATGCGGACCGCTACGCGGCTGCCGAACCCTGGACGCGCGACTGGTTCGAGTATTGCTCGTCGCGCTACCGCAGCTTCAATCCGCGCACCGGCACCTTCGTCGGCTATGACGGGATGAGGCATTTCTGCCAGGCGAACTGATCGCAGGCCGACGCATTCGGAAGGCCGCCCGTCCGAACGCCGCCGGGCGGCCCTTCTGCATGCCGACAGCCGTCGGCATGCAGCGCTATCGCAGGAACGGGTTGTTCAGGCGTTCCTCGCCGAAACGTCCGCCGGGTCCGTGGCCGCACAGGAAGCCGACATCGTCTCCCAGCGGCAGCAGCTTGTCCTTGATCGAGCCGATCAGCGCGGCATGGTCGCCACCCGGCAGGTCGGTGCGGCCGATCGAACCGTTGAACAGCACGTCGCCGACATGGGCGAAGCGGGCCTGCCGATTGAAATAGACGACGTGGCCCGGCGCATGGCCCGGGCAGTGCAGCACGTCGAAGACGTGATCGCCGAATGACACCGTGTCGCCTTCGGCGAGATAGCGGTCCGGCACGCAGTTGCGCACGCCGCCGTCGAGGCCGTAGCGCCGCGCCTGTGTTTCCAGATTCGCAAGGAGCGTGCGGTCGGCCTCGTGCGGTCCGACGATGTCGATGCCGAGCGCCTCCTTGAGCTCCATCGCACCCCCGGCATGGTCGATATGTCCATGGGTGATCCAGATCTGGCCAACGGTCAGCGCGTGAGCGTCGAGAGCCGCCAGGATACGGCCGACGTCGCCGCCGGGATCGACGATCACCCCGGCCTTGCTGTCGTCGTCGAAGAGGATCGTGCAGTTCTGCTCGAAGGGGGTGACGGGAACGATGCCGGCGTTCAGCTTACCCATACAATCTCCATCGCGGGCGCCCGCAAGCGGCCGCCCGCGCGCATTGCGGACCGGGCGGATGCGCGCGCCTCCCCCCGGCCACTCCGAACTATCGGTCGGTCAGCGCTTGCTCACCGAATTCATGATGATGCCGACGATCGCCGACAGGATGGCGCCGCCGCCGACGCCGCCGACCGCGTCGCCGAGCAGGCCGCCGAGCGCCCCGCCGGCCGCCGGGTCACCACCGGCGCCGCCGAGCAGCGTGCCGAGAATCGTGCCGCCTGCCACGCCGCCGATCGCGCCGCTCAGGATCTTGGGCAACTGGCTCATGGCCGCCTGCTGCACCGCGGCGCCAACGGCCTGGCCGCCGATAATGCCCGTGATCACCTGAACGACGATTGGAAGTAGTGCTTCCATGTTCCCCTCCACATCTGGCCGCGACTCGTGTCCGGCACCCGAAGTGAGTGCCGGAATACGACGAAAGTCAAATGGACTTGCGAAAGGTGCCCGTGCCGGGAGTGCGCCGAACCCGTCTTCGGAGCTGCTCCGTCGCCTGCCGGCCCTACGTCTGCCGGACTGACGGCGGCGCGCCCCGACGGGTCGAGGCGCGGGCGCCGGTCATTCGGCGGCGATCTTCTTCGGCGTCACCGCGTCGGTGTAGTCTTCCATCAGCGTCTTGGCGATCTCGCCGACCTGGAAGGTGTAGGGGCCGATCTCCGACACCGGCGTCACCTCGGCGGCGGTGCCGGTCAGGAAACACTGCTCGAATCCGGCCAGTTCGCTCTCCTCGATGATCCGCTCATTGACCTTGAAGCCGCGCTGGCGCGCCAGGTCGATGACGGTCTGGCGGGTGATGCCGTTGAGGAAGCAGTCGGCCAGCGGCGTGTGGATCTCGCCGTCCTTGACGAAGAAGATGTTGGCGCCGGTCGCCTCGGCGACGTAGCCGCGCCAGTCGAACATCATGGCGTCGGCGTATCCCTTCGCCTCGGCGGCGTGCTTGGACAGGGTGCAGATCATGTAAAGTCCGGCCGCCTTGGCGCGCGACGGCGCGGTGCGCGGATCGGGACGGCGATACTCGGCGATGTCGAGGCGGATGCCCTTCAGCTTCTGCGCCGGGTCGAAATAGCTCGGCCACTGCCAGATGGCGATCGCGCAGTTGATGCGGTTGGTCTGCGCCGCGACGCCCATCTGCTCGCTGCCGCGCCAGGCGATCGGACGGACGTAAGCGTCGGCGAAGCCCTGCTTCTTCAGCAATTTGCGGCAGGCGTCGTCGATCTCGGCGACGGAATAGGGAATGGTGAAGCCGAGGATGCGCGCCGACTCGTGCAGGCGCTCGGTATGCTCGGTCAGCTTGAAGATCTCGCCGCCATAGGCGCGCTCGCCCTCGAACACGGCGCTCGCATAGTGGAGTCCGTGCGTCAGGACGTGGATTTTCGCGTCCGCCCATTTGACGAACTCGCCGTTCATCCAGATATAGCCATCGAGCTGATCGAAGGGAACGGATGCCATCAATGCCTCCCTCGGGCGCGGCGGCCCGGATATTGTTTTCGCTGCGGGCCGGTCGCGTTCGCCGCCCTTGAACTTGAATTTCTAGGCCTGTACGGGCGACAAGGCAAACTCACGAAACGCCGGAAAACCGTCCGCGGCTTTCCTTTTCGTTCGCATTCGTCCGAAAAGCTTGCCAAAAATTACCACTCCCGGAAAAATATGTCAACATAGCTGACATAAATTCTCAAAAGGCGAATCCGAACCCGCATGGCAGACCGTTCCTCGCATTCGACGAAGCCGATCCGCACGCCGCTGTCCGGCGAGGATGACCTCGACCTGTCGGTCATCGAGCTGTTCTTCTTCGCCTACCGGGACTTCACCTCAGATCCGGACCAGATCCTCGAGGCCTATGGCTTCGGGCGGGCGCATCACCGGGTTCTCTACTTCGTCAACCGCAAGCCGGGCCTGACGGTCGCGGAGCTGCTGGATGTCCTGCAGATCACCAAGCAGAGCCTGGCGCGGGTGCTCAAGCAGTTGATCGATACCGGCCACATCGTGCAGGTGCAGGGGCCGCGCGACCGGCGTCAGCGCGAACTCTATCCGACGGGCAAGGGACGGCAGCTCGCCCTCGACCTGGCGAAGCCCCAATCCCGCCGCATTCGGGCGGCTCTGGAAAGCGTCGATGGGAGCGCCCGTGCCGTGATCCAGGATTTCCTGAAGGCGATGGTCAACCCCGAGCTGCGTCCGCAGATCGACCACCTGCCGAGTGCCGGGGCCATTTCGAAGGGAGCAGACGAATGACCGATCCCGCCGCCTCGACACCGCCCGGCGATGACGCGCCGCATCTGCTGGTCGTCGACGACGACACGCGCATCCGCAACCTGCTGAGGCAGTATCTGGTCGAGAACGGGTTTCGCGTCACCGTCGCCGGAAACGCCGACGAGGCGCGGCGGCAGTTGCGCGGCCTCGATTTCGACCTGATGATCCTCGACGTCATGATGCCCGGCGAGACGGGGGTCGAGCTGACCCGGTCGCTGCGTGCCGAGAAGACCGTGCCGATCCTGATGCTGACGGCGCTGTCGGAGACGGACAGCCGCATCGCCGGGCTCGAGGCCGGCGCCGACGACTATCTGCCCAAGCCGTTCGACCCGCGCGAACTGATCCTGCGCGTCGGCAACATCCTGCGCCGCGGCGGACCGGTCGCGGCGCCCAAGCTTGAACAGCTCGTCTTCGGCCCCTACACCTTCCAGATCGCCCGCCGCGAGCTGAAAAAGGCCGGCGAGATCATCAGGCTGACGGATCGGGAGCAGGACATCCTGGCGATCTTCGCCGCCCGGGCCGGCGAGACCATCGCGCGCCACGAGCTGGTTGCCGGCGAATCCGACGTCAGCGAGCGGACGATCGACGTCCAGATCAACCGGTTGCGCCGCAAGATCGAGCGCGACCCGGCGAACCCGGTCTGGCTGCAGACCGTGCGCGGCATCGGCTACCGGCTCTCGGTGGAGTGAACGGAAGCCTTCTTCACCCCGACGCCGGCCCGCGTTAATCCTTTGTTTCTGGGCCGCGGCGACTCTCCCTCGGCGGCATGGTTGATTCGCCGCGGGGTCCGGGTGGGGTTCATGATGCAAGAGCAGTCCGCAGAACTGATCAGATTTCCGATCGACCGGCGCGTCACGCTGGTCCGCAGCGCCGCGCAGGAGCTGCTCGAGCTGAACGGCGAGCCGGCCAATGTCTATTGGCGCAGCATGGCGGCGCGGCTGCTGCGCGAGCTCATCGACCAGGGCAAGGGCATGGACGACGCCCGCATCGAGGTGCTGCGCTTCTTCGAGGCCGTCCAGGCCGAGTTCCGCCGCACCGCCGATGCGGACCGGTCGCTGATGCCGGCGTGAGTTGCGGCTGCTGCCCGGCGGTTTCAAGGCGGCTGCATTTGTTCTAGATTGTCCCGAAGAC
>JAHBYY010000138.1 GCA_019635715.1 Rhizobiaceae bacterium
AGCCACGTTGTCCGGGCGCCTCCGATCCGATATCGTTCGGCCGCGGAGATAAGTCATGCTTACTGTAAGTTTGCCGGTGGAGCTCGAGGAGCGTCTCGAAGCGGTAGCCCGGAAAGCCGGGCGCAACACGCACGACATCGCTTTGGAAGCCATCCTCGAGGAAATTCAGGACCTTGAGGACGGCTTCCTGGCGCTTGAGCGTATGAAAAGCGGCGATGCTGAGTTCTACACGTTAGAGGAAGTGCGGGAACGGTTGGGCTTGACCAACTGAGCCTCGCAAAGTGGCTTGGCTGATCCGGATCGAGAAAAACGCCGCGAAATCGCTTTCGAAATTATCGCGATCCGACCAGATTCGGATTTTGGACTACCTCGAATCGAACGTGGCCGAGCGCCAAAATCCCAGTGAGATCGGCGCGGCATTGACTGGACCCCTAGCCGGCCTCGGAAATATCGCGTTGGCGACTTCAGGCTCATCGCACGGATCAACGACAACGTTCTGGAAATCATGGTTGTCCAGATCGGCAACCGGCGAGAGGTCTATCGGTGACCACAACTCCGCCGCTTGGCGATCATGCCCAACCCCAACAGAAAATTGGCCGCATGGGGGACTTTGACGCCATAGCCTTTCCGACACCGACCGGCGCGACGCTGGCGTTGCAGCATATGCCGGCGCGCGACGATGCCCGTGGCGTCGTTCACATCAATCACGGCCTTGCCGAGCATTCGGGGCGCTACCGGCGCTTCGCCGAGGCACTCGCCGATGCCGGCTTTCATGTCTACGCCCATGACCATCGCGGGCATGGCGCGACGAAGGCGCCGGATGCGCCGCTCGGCCGGTTCGCGGCGCGCGGCGGCGTCGATCGGCTGATGGAGGACATCGCCGCGGTTCATGCACACATCGCGCGGGAACATGCCGGCCTGCCGCTCATCATCTTCGGCCATTCGATGGGCGGGCTGGTGACGTTGAATTCGGTGCTGCGGCGCTCCGACCATCTGGCAGGCGCGGCGGTGTGGAACGCGAATTTCTCCGCCGGCGTGATGGGCCGCGTCGCACAGGCGGTGCTCGCCTGGGAACAGTTCCGTCTCGGCGCCGACGTGCCGTCGCGCATCCTGCCGCGTCTGACCTTCCAGGACTGGGGACGCAAGGTGCCGGAGGCGCGCACGCCCTTCGACTGGCTGTCGCGCGACCCAGCCGAGGTCGACAGATACGTCGCCGACCCGCTCTGCGGATGGGACGCCTCCGTGTCGATGTGGCAGGACATTTTTCGGATGATCCTCGCCGGAGCGGACGACCGCAACTTCGCCGGCGTCCGCCGCGGCCTGCCGTTCCATCTCGTCGGCGGCAGCGCCGACCCCTCGACAGACAACGGCAAGGCAGTCGAAGCGCTCGCGGCGCGCCTGCGCCGGATGGGTTTCTCGAAAGTCGCGTCGAAAATCTGGCCGCAAAGCCGGCACGAAACCTTGAACGACCTGGACCACGCCGCCGTGACCGCGAGTTTCATCGAATGGGCAAAGCGCATCGCGGGGTAAGCGCCGGGGACAGTTTACTTTCTTGCCCCTGGAGGGCATCTAGTCGACCATCCCTCGCGCAAGGGCAAAAAGTAAACTGTCCCCAAGGGGCACGGCAGCAACCATGTCCAAACCTCCCCTGCATGGCATCCGCGTCGTCGAACTGGCCCGTATCCTGGCCGGTCCCTGGGCCGGGCAGGCGCTCGCCGATCTCGGCGCCGATGTGGTCAAGGTCGAGAGCCCGGACGGCGACGACACCCGCAAATGGGGACCGCCCTTCGTCGCCGGCGCGGATGGCGAAAACCTCTCGGCCGCCTACTTCCATGCCTGCAATCGCGGCAAGCGCTCGATCGTCGTCGACTTCTCGACAGCCGAAGGCGCGGAAACGGTCCGAAGGCTCGCCGCCTCCGCCGACGTGCTGATCGAGAACTTCAAGCTCGGCGGCCTGAAGAAATACGGCCTCGACTATGACAGCCTGCGGGTGCTGAACCCGAAGCTCGTCTACTGCTCCATCACCGGCTTCGGGCAGGACGGGCCCTATGCGGCGCGCGCCGGCTACGACTTCATCGTGCAGGGCATGTCCGGCCTGATGTCGATCACCGGACCGGCCGGCGGCGAGCCGCAGAAGGTGGGCGTCGCCGTAACCGACATCTTCACCGGGCTCTATTCGGTCATCGCCATACAGGCCGCCCTTCGCCACGCCGAGGCGACCGGCCAGGGCCAGCACATCGACATGGCGCTGTTCGACGCGCAGATCGCCGTGCTCGCCAACCAGAACATGAACTACCTCGTCTCCGGCAAGGTGCCGGCGCAGATGGGCAACGCCCATCCCAACATCTCGCCTTACGAGGTGTTGCCGGTCAGCGACGGGCACATCATCCTGGCGGTCGGCAATGACGGCCAGTTCCGGAAATTCTGCGGCGTGGCCGGACTTGATCGTCTGGCCGACGATCCGCTCTACGCCACCAACGCGGCGCGCGTCGCCAACCGCGCCGGCCTGCGGCCGATCCTCGAAGCCAGCCTTTCCACGCAGGGGAAGGCCGATCTGCTTGCCCGGCTCGAAGCGGCGGGGGTTCCGGCAAGTCCGATCAACACCATCGCCGACATGTTCGCCGATCCGCAGGCCATCGCGCGAAAGATGCGGCTCGACCTCGACGACGATCGCGGCAACATCCTGCCGTCGGTGCGCACGCCGATCCGGCTCTCGCAGACGCCGCTGGAATACGCACGCCCCTCGCCGCGCCTTGGCGAACATACGGACGAAATTCTCGCCGAACTGGAGACGCGAAAGCCATGAAAACCGGCGGACAGCTCATCGTCGAAGCGCTCGAAGTCAACGGCGTCGACCGGCTCTATTGCGTACCGGGCGAAAGCTACCTCGCCGTGCTCGACGCGCTGCACGACTCGCCGATCGAGACCATCGTCTGCCGGCAGGAAGGCGGCGCCGCCATGATGGCCGACTGCCACGGCAGGCTGACGGGCCGCCCGGGCATCTGCTTCGTGACGCGCGGTCCGGGCGCGACGAACGCCTCGGCCGGCGTCCACATCGCCATGCAGGACTCCTCGCCGATGATCCTGTTCATCGGCCAGATTTCCCGCGAGATCCGCGAACGCGAGGCCTTTCAGGAGGTCGACTATCGCGCCTTCTTCGGCCCGTTGTGCAAATGGGCGACCGAGATCGACGACGCGGCGCGCGTTCCCGAGATCGTGACGCGGGCATTCGCCGTCGCCACCTCCGGCCGGCCGGGTCCGGTCGTCATCGCGCTGCCGGAAGACATGCTGCGCGATCGCGTCGAGACCTACAGGCCGCTTCCGGCCGTGCCCGTCGCCACCCAGCCGGGAACGGCGGAGATGAAGAAGCTCGGCGAGATGCTGGCTGCAGCCAAACGTCCCGTCGCCATCCTCGGCGGCTCCGGCTGGACGCCGCATGCGCGCTCCGCCTTCGAGAAGGCAGCCGAGGCGTGGGCCCTGCCGGTCGGCTGCTCGTTCCGCCGCCAGATGCTGTTCGACCATTTGCACCCCTGCTACGCCGGCGACGTCGGCATCGGGCCCAATCCGGCGCTCGCCGGCTACATCAAGCAGTCCGATCTCGTCCTGCTGGTCGGCGGCCGCTTCGGGGAGATGCCGTCGTCCGACTACACGCTGCTGAAGAGCCCCTACCCCGACCAGCCGCTCGTGCATGTCCATGCCGACACATCCGAGCTCGGCCGCGTCTATCGCCCGACGCTGGCCATCAATGCCACGCCGGCCGCCTTCGCCGAAGCCTTCGCGATGGCGCTCCCCAAGGCGCCGCCTCCATGGGACGGCGAAGCCGAACGGCTGCACGCCTCCTATCTCGACTGGTCGACGCCGCCCGAAGCGGGACCCGGCGCCGTCGCCATGGGTCCGATCATGCGCTATCTGGAGACCGTGCTGCCCGACGACGCCATCCTGACCAACGGCGCCGGCAACTACGCGACCTGGGTCCACCGCTTCCACCGCTCCCGCCGCTTCGCCACGCAGGCCGCCCCGACCTCCGGCTCGATGGGCTACGGCACGCCCGCCGCCGTTGCGGCCAAGGCGCTCCACCCGGAGCGCACTGTCATCGCTTTTGCCGGCGACGGCTGCTTCATGATGAACGGCCAGGAATTTGCCACCGCCGCCCAGTACAACCTTCCGATCATCGTGATCGTGGTCAATAACGGCATCTACGGAACCATCCGCATGCATCAGGAGCGGGAATATCCCGGCCGCGTCTCCGGCACCGGTCTGGTCAACCCGGACTTTGCCGCCCTTGCCCGCGCCTATGGCGGACACGGCGAGACGGTCGAGAAAACAGCCGACTTCATCCCGGCCTTCGAGCGGGCGCGCGCTGCCAACAAGCCGGCGCTGATCGAGATCAAGCTCGATCCTGAGGCGATCACGCCGTCGCGGACGCTCTCGGACATCCGCGACAAGCGTTGAACTGGGGCATCGGACCGGAAAGCGGAATCCGGTTTTCGAACTGTTCCGATGCTCGATCGAACTGCCGGAGACTCTGCTCAGGCGGCGGACAGCGCCTGGGCGAGGTCCGCGACCAGATCGTCGGGATGCTCGACGCCAATTGACAGGCGGATCGTCGTATCCAGCACGCCGATGCGCTGGCGCACCTCAATCGGCACGCCCGAATGCGTCATCGCGGCCGGATGGCTGGCGAGCGATTCCGTGCCGCCGAGGCTCACGGCCAGCTTGAACACCTGGAGCGAGTTGAGGAAGGTAAACGCCGCCTTCTCGCCGCCGCGTATGTCAAACGAGAAGGTCGAGCCAGCG
>JAHBYY010000139.1 GCA_019635715.1 Rhizobiaceae bacterium
ATGTCCATCCTCATCGACAAGAACACCAAGATCCTCGTGCAAGGGCTGACCGGCAAGACCGGCACCTTCCACACCGAACAGGCGCTGGCCTATCACGCCACGAAGATGGTCGGGGGCATCCACCCCGCCAAGGGCGGCGAGACCTGGACCGGCAAGGGCGGCGAGACGCTGCCGATCTTCGCCTCGGTCGCCGAAGGCAAGGAGAAGACCGGCGCCGACGCCTCGGTCGTCTACGTTCCGCCGTCGGGTGCCGCCGCCGCGATCATCGAGGCGATCGACGCGGAAATCCCGCTGATCGTCTGCATCACGGAAGGGATTCCCGTGATGGACATGGTCAAGGTCAAGGCAAGGCTCGACAGGTCGACGTCGCGGCTCGTCGGCCCCAACTGCCCCGGCATCGTGACGCCCGACCAGTGCAAGATCGGCATCATGCCCGGCAACATCTTCCGCAAGGGCTCGGTCGGCGTTGTCTCGCGCTCGGGAACCCTTACCTATGAAGCGGTGTTCCAGACTTCGAACGAAGGCCTCGGCCAGTCCACAGCGGTCGGCATCGGCGGCGATCCGGTCAAGGGCACGGAGTTCATCGACATGCTGGAAATGTTCCTGGCCGACGACGAGACAAAGTCGATCATCATGATCGGCGAGATCGGCGGATCGGCCGAGGAAGACGCCGCGCAATTCCTCAAGGACGAGGCGAAGCGCGGCCGTCGCAAGCCGATGGCCGGCTTCATCGCCGGACGCACCGCCCCTCCGGGCCGCACCATGGGCCATGCCGGCGCGGTGATTTCGGGCGGCAAGGGCGGCGCCGAGGACAAGATCGCCGCAATGGAGTCCGCCGGCATCAGGGTTTCGCCCTCGCCGGCACGTCTCGGCACGACGCTGGTCGAGGCGATCAAGGGTTAAGGGAGTAGGGCAGTATGGCAGTAGGGGAATAGGGCGAAAAGCATACTGCCCTACTGCCTTGTTGCCCTACTCCCTTCACAGAGGAGACGGAGCACGCGCTCCGCATGAAGAAGATGGCACGACAAGATCAGGCCAACGACCGGTTCTCGATCACCTCGTTTCTGTACGGCGGCAATGCCGACTACATCGAGGCGCTCTACGCGGCCTATGAGGACGATCCGAACGCCGTCGATCCTGAGTGGCAGACCTTCTTCGCAGGCCTGAAGGACGACGCCGGCGACGTTCGCCAGAACGCCAGGGGCGCCTCGTGGGCGAAGCCGAGCTGGCCGCTGACGGCCAATGGCGAACTGGTCTCGGCGCTGGACGGCAACTGGGGCCTGGTCGAGAAGACGATCGAGAAGAAGGTCAAGGACAAGGCAGCCGTCGCCGGCAAGCCGATGTCGGACGCCGATGTGCTGCGCGCCACCCGCGACTCGGTGCGCGCCATCATGATGATTCGAGCCTTCCGCATGCGCGGCCATCTTCATGCCGATCTCGACCCGCTGCGCCTCGCCAAGCCGATCGAGGACTACAACGAGCTGTCGCCGACGGCCTATGGCTTCACCGAGGCCGACTACGACCGGCCGATCTTCATCGACAACGTGCTGGGGCTGGAATACGCCACCATTCGGCAGATGCTGGAGATCCTGACCCGCACCTACTGCTCGACGCTCGGCGTCGAGTTCATGCACATCTCCGATCCCGAGGAGAAGGCCTGGATCCAGGAACGCATCGAGGGGCCGGACAAGGGCATCGCCTTCACCCCGCAGGGCAAGAAGGCGATCCTGCAGAAGCTGATCGAGGCGGAAGGCTTCGAGCAGTTCATCGACGTCAAGTACAAGGGCACCAAGCGCTTCGGCCTCGACGGCGGCGAGTCGCTGATCCCGGCGCTGGAGCAGATCATCAAGCGCGGCGGCTCGCTCGGCCTGCAGGAGATCGTGCTGGGCATGGCGCATCGCGGCCGGCTCAACGTGCTGACCCAGGTGATGGCCAAGCCGCATCGCGCGGTGTTCCACGAATTCAAGGGCGGTTCGGCCGCTCCCGACGACGTCGAGGGCTCAGGCGATGTGAAGTACCATCTCGGCGCCTCGTCGGACCGCGAGTTCGACGGCAACAAGGTCCACCTGTCGCTGACCGCCAATCCGTCGCACCTCGAGATCGTCAACCCGGTCGTCATGGGCAAGGCGCGCGCCAAGCAGGACCACATCTTCGGACGCACCCGCGAGGAACTGGTTCCGCTGGAGGAGCGCGCCAGGGTGCTGCCGCTGCTGCTGCATGGCGACGCCGCCTTCGCCGGGCAGGGCGTGGTCGCCGAATGTCTCGGCCTGTCCGGCCTGCGCGGCCACCGCGTCGCCGGCACGCTGCACTTCATCATCAACAACCAGATCGGCTTCACCACAAACCCGCGCTTCTCGCGGTCGTCGCCCTACCCGTCCGACATCGCCAAGATGGTCGAGGCGCCGATCTTCCACGTCAACGGCGACGATCCGGAGGCGGTCGTCTACGCCGCCAAGATCGCCATCGAATACCGGATGAAGTTCCACAAGCCGGTGGTGGTCGACATGTTCTGCTACCGGCGCTTCGGCCACAACGAGGGCGACGAGCCGGCATTCACGCAGCCGATCATGTACCGGAACATCCGCAGCCATAAGACCGCCGTGCAGATCTATGGCGAGAAGCTGATCGCCGAAGGCCTGATTTCGGCCGCCGATCTCGAACACCTGCGCGGCGACTGGCGCGCCCGTCTCGAGACCGAGTTCGAGGCCGGCCAGGCCTATCGCCCGAACAAGGCGGACTGGCTGGACGGCGCCTGGTCCGGCCTGCGCTCGGCCGACAACCAGGACGAACAGCGTCGCGGCAAGACGGCGGTGCCGCTCAAGGTGCTCAAGGAGATCGGCCGCAAGCTCACCGAGGTGCCGAAGGATTTCGAGGCGCACAAGACCATCCAGCGCTTCCTCGAAACCCGCCGCAAGATGATCGATTCGGGCGAGGGCCTCGACTGGTCGACGGCCGAGGCGCTCGCCTTCGGGGCGATCCTGCTCGACAACAATCCGATCCGTCTTTCGGGCCAGGATTCGGAACGCGGCACCTTCTCGCAGCGCCACTCGGTGCTTTACGACCAGCGCGACGAAAACCGCTACATTCCGCTGAACAACCTCTCGCCCGCCCAGGCCGGCTTCGAGGTGATCAACTCGATGCTGTCGGAAGAGGCGGTGCTCGGCTTCGAATACGGCTACAGCCTCGCCGAGCCCAAGGCGCTGACGCTCTGGGAAGCCCAGTTCGGCGACTTCGCCAACGGCGCCCAGGTGGTGTTCGATCAGTTCATCTCGAGCGGCGAGCGCAAATGGCTGCGCATGTCGGGCCTCGTCTGCCTGCTGCCCCACGGCTATGAAGGCCAGGGACCGGAGCACTCATCGGCACGCCTGGAACGCTTCCTGCAGCTCTGCGCCGAGGACAACATGCAGGTCGCCAACATCACGACCCCGGCGAACTACTTCCACATCCTGCGCCGCCAGTTGAAGCGCGATTTCCGCAAGCCGCTGATCCTGATGACGCCGAAGTCGCTGCTGCGCCACAAGCGGGCCGTCTCGACCCTGACCGAGATGTCGGGCGAGAGCGCCTTCCACCGCCTGTTGTGGGACGATGCGCAGCTTCTCAAGGACCAGCCGATCAAGCTGCTGCGTGATTCGAAGATCCGCCGCGTCGTGATGTGCTCGGGCAAGGTCTACTACGACCTCTACGAGGAGCGCGAGAAGCGCGGCATCAACGACGTCTACCTGCTGCGCGTCGAGCAGCTCTATCCTTTCCCGGCCAAGGCGCTGATCACCGAATTGTCGCGTTTCCGCGGCGCCGAAATGGTCTGGTGCCAGGAGGAGCCCAAGAACATGGGTGCCTGGTCGTTCATCGACCCCTATCTGGAATGGGTGCTCGCCCATATCGACGCCAAGCACCTGCGCGTCCGCTACACCGGGCGCCCGGCCGCGGCTTCGCCGGCGACCGGCCTGATGTCGAAGCATCAGGCGCAGCTCCAGGCATTTCTCGACGACGCGCTCGGCGAATAACGGCCAGCAGAACCAACGAACGGGCAGGAAAATGGCAACCGAAATCAAGGTCCCCACCCTCGGCGAATCGGTCTCCGAAGCGACCATCGGCAAATGGTTCAAGAAGATCGGCGACGCGGTCACCGCCGACGAGCCCTTGCTCGAACTGGAGACCGACAAGGTGACGATCGAGGTGCCCGCGCCGGCCGCCGGCGTGCTGTCCGACATCGCTGCCAAGGAAGGCGACACCGTCGGTGTCGGCGCGCTGCTCGGCGCCATCGAAGCGGGAACCGGCAAGGCCGCCGCCAAGGCGGATGCGTCCGCGACCGCCGCGACGAAGCCGGAAGCCGTCGCCCAGGCCGCCGGGACCGCCGGTGCCTCGACGACCAAGGAAGCGGCGGAGAAGACGGCGGCCATCGCCGGCGAAGGGCCCGTCGAGAAGCGCGACATGCCGCCCGCGCCGGCCGCCGCCAAGCTGCTCGCCGAGAAGAACCTGTCGGCCGACCAGATCGAGGGCACCGGCAAGCGCGGCCAGGTGCTGAAGGGCGACGTGCTCGACGCCATCGCCAAGGGCGCCTCGTCCGCGGCCTCCGCGCCTGCTGCTGCCCCCGTCGCCGCGCCCCGGGCGGCCTCCGCTCCGGCCGACGAAAGCCGCGAAGAGCGGGTGCGCATGACCAAGCTGCGCCAGACCATCGCGCGCCGGCTCAAGGAGGCGCAGTCGACCGCCGCCATGCTCACCACCTTCAACGAGGTGGACATGAAGGGCGTGATGGACCTGCGCGCCAAGTACAAGGATGTA
>JAHBYY010000014.1 GCA_019635715.1 Rhizobiaceae bacterium
TTCGATTTTGCCTCCAACGCAGCCCGCGTGCTGATACTCAACAGACCCTAAATGGAAACCAGAGCCAACTACGTTACTGTCGGTATCTTTACGCTGATCGCGATCGTCGCGGCCTTCGGCTTCATCTACTGGACGGCCGCGATCGGCGAGCGCGGCGAGACGGCGGTGCTGCGGGTGCGCATTCCGGGTTCGGCCTCGGGCCTCGGTCGCGGCAGCGCCGTGCTGTTCAACGGCGTCAAGGTCGGCGACGTGCAGCGCGTCTATATCGACGTGATGAACCCGACGGTCGCCATCGCCGACACCGAGGTCGACCGGCTGACCCCGATCACCAAGTCGTCGACGGCGGTGATCGGCATCGCCGGCCTGACCGGCCAGGCCAATATCGAGATCAAGGGCGCCGGAAAGGGCGAGCCAAACCTGCTCGACGAGGCGGAGGCCGCCGACAGGGTGGCGCAGATCGACGCCGATCCCTCGGCGGTGACCAATCTGCTGCAGCGCGCCCAGGACATTTTCGAGCGCGCCGACAAGGTGCTGGTCCAGCTCGAGGGATTCGCCACAGAAGCTCGTGGTCCTTTGACGGAGACCGTCCAGAACGCGCAGAAATTTTCCGCTGCGCTCGCCAACAACGCCGACGGCATCGACACGTTCCTGCGCAGCGTGTCGACGCTCTCGGATGAGCTCGCCGGCGTGTCGGGCAAGCTCGACGGTTCGCTCAAGGCGGCCGAAGGCATCCTCAAGGCGGTCGATCCAAAAAAGATCGAGACGATCGTCGGCAATGCGGAGACGTTTTCAGGCGATCTGGCCAAGACCGGCAAGCAGCTCGACCAGGTCGTAGCCGACGCACGCGCCGCGATCGCGACCGTCTCGGAGTTCGGCCGCAGCTCGCAGCAGACGCTGGCCAAGGTCGACGGCATCCTGGCGGCGGTCGATCCGGCCAAGGTGCGCAGCACGGTCGACAATGTCGAGCAGGTGACGCGCACCGCGAACGACGCCGTCGCCAGCGTGACGCGCGCCGCCAACCAGCTCGACGGCACGCTGAAGGCGGCCGACGAGATCATCAGGTCGGTGGACCCCAAGAAGCTCGAACAGGTCGTCGGCAACGTCGATTCCTTCACTTCCGACATCGCCCGTGCCAGCAAGCAGATCGACACCGTCGTGAAGGGCGTGCAGGACACCGTGGCCTCGATCGGCGACTTCGCGACGCGATCGCAGGCGTCGCTGGGCAAGGTCGACACCATCCTCGACAGTGTCGATCCGGCCAAGGTCCGCAGCGCGCTGTCGAACGTCGAGCAGGCCACGCGCAACGCCAATGCCGCCGTCGCCGACGTGTCGAAGGTCACGGAGAAGATCGGCCGCCGTGCCGACGACATCGATCGGATCGTCTCGAACGCCACCGAACTGTCTCAGCGCCTCAACGCCGCGTCGGTGCGGGTCGACGGCATCCTGGTGAAGGTCGACAACCTGCTCGGCTCGGACGAGACCGAAGGTCTGGTCAGCAATGCCAACGAGACGCTGCGGTCGATCAAGCAGGTCGCCGATACGCTGAACGCCCGCCTTGGCGTCATCACCGACGGCCTCGCGCGGTTCTCCGGCCAGGGGCTGCGGGAGGTCGAGGCGCTGGTCCAGGATGGCCGTCGCTCGATCATCCGGATCGAGCAGGCGATCTCCGCCTTCGAGCGCAATCCGCAGCGCATTATTTCCGGTGGAGAGGGCGGCGTTCGGCAGTATGACGGGCGGGCCCGTCATTGACATGACGGAATGCGCGCCTCAAAAAATCTGTTGGTGCCCGGCCTTGGTGGTTAGGCCGCAGCGGGTGGCGTGGTGGAGCGTTTGAAGTTTCCGATGGGTCGAAATGTCCGGCTGCTGTCGGCCGGCTGCGCCTTCGCCGTTCTGGGTGGATGCGCGGCGTTGCCGGGTGGTGGACCTGCTCCACTCGATACCTATGAGCTGACGGCTCCCGACATGCCGTCCCGGGCGGGCCGCGGCCGCGTCCAGATCCTGATTGCCGAGCCGTCGGCGCTGAAGGCGCTGGACGGCCAGAACATCGTCATCAAGACCGGTCACGGCAGCATCGAATATCTGAAGGGCGCCCAGTGGTCGGACCGGCTGCCGGATGTCCTCCAGGCGCGCCTTGCCGAGACGTTCGAGCGGGGCGGCGGCTTTGCCGGCGTCGGCATGCCGGGGCAGGGGCTGGCGATCGACTATCAGGTGATCACCGACATCCGCGCCTTCGAGGTCACCGCCGGCGGCGGCGCGCGGGCGCAGGTCAGGCTGTTCGTCCGTCTGCTGAACGATCGCAACGGCACCGTCAGGGCAGCGCGGACTTTCGACGCCTCGGTGCCGGTGTCGGGCGCCGGCAACGATGCCTATTTCCGCGCCCTCGACGCGGCCTTCGGCCAGGTCGCCGCCGAAATCGTCGACTGGGCCGGCGGCCTCGTCTGAAGTCGGCGGGGACCGGCGCGCCGGACGTGCGCCGCTGTCGAACCGGATCCGCTCACGCAAAAGCCCGGCGCGCCCGACGCACCGGGCTTCCTTGCAACTGGCGCCGCGGACGCACGGCAACGAACTCAGGCAGAAGATTGGCGATCAGTCCCCCTGCCGGCCCTTCGGGCCACCCTGCCGGGGCGAGACAAGCGGCTTGCCCCGGCAGGGTGGCCTGAAGGGCCGATGAGGGGGTGTCGGGAAACAATTTGTTGACCTGAACTCGTTGCCCTGCGCGATGTCGCCGACACGTTGACATTCCCGACCGTTTCGCCTATCCACCCGCCAACGCCGGGCCGAAATGCCCGGCGTATCATTTGACGTGTCCCGTGGACCTTTTCGCAAAGCGTGCGTGGAAGGTTCTGTCAGGTTCCGCAAACGGGGACCAGAGGAGGGCGCGTTTCCTTCATCCGCCGCGTGAGCGTGCGGATGCAACGTTTTGAAAGGGAATGCGATGAGCAAGCGCGAATCCGCGAAGTACAAGATCGACCGCCGCCTCGGCGAGAATATCTGGGGCCGGCCGAAGTCGCCGGTCAACAAGCGTGAATACGGCCCCGGCCAGCATGGCCAGCGCCGCAAGGGCAAGATGTCGGACTTCGGTCTGCAGCTTCGCGCCAAGCAGAAGCTGAAGGGCCACTACGGCGACGTCTCCGAGAAGCAGTTCCGCAAGGTCTATGAAGAGGCCGACCGCCGCCGCGGCGATACGTCGGAGAACCTGATCGGCCTGCTGGAGTCGCGTCTCGACGCGGTCGTCTACCGCGCCAAGTTCGTCCCGACGATCTTCGCCGCCCGCCAGTTCGTCAACCACGGCCACGTCAACGTCAACGGCAAGCGGGTCAACATCGGTTCGTACCGCTGCAAGGCCGGCGACGTGATCGAGGTGCGCGAGAAGTCGAAGCAGCTCGTCATCGTGCTGGAGTCGGTGCAGCTCGCCGAGCGCGACGTGCCGGACTACATCGAAGCCGATCACAACAAGATGACCGCGACCTTCGCCCGCGTTCCCGGCCTGGCCGACGTGCCGTTCGCGGTGCAGATGGAACCGAACCTGGTGGTCGAGTTCTACTCGCGCTGATAGCGCGTTCCTCTGTCGATATGTATGATTTGGGGAGCGGCCATCGGCCGCTCCTTTTCATTTGACGACGCTGACGCGGGGGCGGAATGCGAGATGCGGCCAAATCGGGCGCTGGGGACGCGGACCGCGCGGCGCCGGCACTGATCGTCGCCTTCGTCCTGTTGTGGACGGCTTATGCCACGTTCGGCCGCTACAACCTGGACATCCATGGCGACATGGTCGAGAACTATGCCTGGGGCATCGCCTGGCAGCTCGGATACCACAAGCATCCGCCGCTGTTCAGTTGGGTCGCCGCGGCATGGTTCGAGATCTTTCCGCGCGAGCGCGTCTTCTACCACCTGCTGGCATCGGTGAACGTGGGCGTTGCAATCCATGCCCTGTGGCGCCTGTCCCGGCGCTTTCTGGATGCCAACCAGCAGGTCCTGCTGGTGTCGACGACGTTCTTCCTGCCGCCGCTGACCTTCCTGGCAGCGAACTACAATGCGACGTCGGCCATGCTGCCCTTCTGGGCACTGACGGCGCTCTTCTATGTGCGGACGCTGGAGCGGCGGCGGATCGTCGACGCGGTGCTGGCGGGCGCCTTCCTGGGCCTGGCCATGCTTGCCAAGTATCACTCGCTGGTGCTCGTCCTGGCGCTGGCCGCGCATCTGCTGCTCGATCGCAGGGCGCGTCCGTTGCTGGCGACCCCGCTGCCCTGGATCGCCGCATGCGCCGGTATCGTCGTGCTGGCGCCGCATCTCGGCTGGCTGGTCCGCGAGGATTTCCCGACGCTGCGCTATGCCGCGGATCAGGGCGACGGGCTGGGCGACGCACTGCTTTCGGCGCTCCGCTTCATCCCCGTTCTGGTGCTCTACACGCTCCCCGCCTTCATCTTCCTGGCGAGCTTCCGGCGGTTCAGGGACGGGTTGCCGCTTTTGGCGGCGGGCCAGTTGACTGCGCTGCGCGCGACTCCGGAAGGTACGGCGATGCTTGCGCTCATGGTGCTGCCGGTTGCCTTCACCATCGGGCTCGGCATCCTCACCCAGGCCCTGCTGTCGTCATTGTGGACGATACCGTTCTTCGCGACGCTGCCGCTGGCGATCGTGCTGTGCCTGCCGAAGCAGGCGGCGCGAACCGCGCCGACGCGCGGGGTGGCGGTCGTCGCGGCCTATTGCGTCGTCCTGCTCGCCGTCGCGCCGTTCGCCCGGCAGGCGACGCTCGACCGCGCCCGCGGCAGTGCGGCGACGCCGCTCTCGATCATCGCCGAGCAGGCGCAGAACGTCTGGAGGGAGCGGACCGGACAGCGCCTTTCGATCGTTGCCGGCATGCCGGCACCCGTCGTCAACGCCTTCGCGTTCTACGCTTCGGACCGGCCCTATGCGGTCCAGGCCATGTCGCTGCAGGCGACGCCGTGGGTCACTCCGGCGATGATCGCCGAGCAGGGCGCCCTGTCGATCTGTGCAAAGGACGAGGCCTCCTGCGGGGCGGCGGCGCGCCTGCTTCTGGGCCGCGTCGACGAGACCGTTTCTCTTTCGGTTCCGGCAGTCGACGGGGCAGGGGGGCCGCGAAGCTGGGACTACGACCTCCATCTCCGCCGCCCGGGACAGCCCTGAACCGGAACGGCATCAGACGACACGGTCCTCGATCGACCAGCGCGCCGCGACGAAGTTGAGCACCGCCGCCGCGATGAGGCCGACGACCTTCGCCGGCAGCACCCCGATATGGGGCGCCAGGAATATGATCGCGCCCGACGATACGCCGAGGGTGATCGCCGCGCCGAGGACGATGAAGCGCACCGCCGACCGGGCTTCGCCGACCTGCGCCGACCGCTCGAACGACCAGCGGGAGTTCACCAGATAGGAGAAGGCGATCGCCAGCGCCCAGCCGGCGACATTGGCGGGCAGTGGCGCCACTTGCGCCCAGATCAATACGGAGAAGACGGCGAGATCGATCAGGCTGTTGGCGACGCCCACCAGGCCGAAGCGCAGCATCTTGCCGACCGTCGACCGCGGCGGCCGCGGCATCATTCGCGAGCGTCGTCCGGGCCGCGCCGTCGGGCGTGCCGCGGATCGATCCCGAGGGTCTCGCGGACGACGAACAGCGGCCTGTTGCGGACCTCCTGGGCGATGCGGCCGACATATTCGCCGAGAATGCCGAGCGAGAGCAGGTTGAGTGCGCCGAGGAACAGGATGGCGACCATGGTCGAGGCGTAGCCCGGCTGGTCGGCGCCGTAGATGATCGTCTTGACGATGATGAAGATGCCCCAGATCACCGCGACCGCGCCGAGCAGCAGGCCGAGCCCGCTCCAGATGCGCAGCGGCACGGTGGTGGAGGCGATGAAACCGTCGATGGCGAACCGGAACAACTTGCCGTAGCGCCATTTGGTCGTGCCGGCCGAGCGGCCGGTGCGGTCGTAGTCAATGTCGACATTGCGGAAGCCGACCCACGAATACAGCGCCTTGGTGAAGCGCGACCCCTCCGAGAGCCGGTTCAGCGTGTCGACCACCGCACGGTCGAGCAGCCGGAAATCGCCGACGTCGGGCCGGATCGGCACGTCGGCGATTCGGTTGTAGAGCCTGTAGAAGCCGCGCGCGGTCCACCGCTTGAACGCGCTGTCGCCGCCGCGGCTGCGTCTCACCGCATTGACGATGTCGGCACCGCGCCGCCACTCCTCGATCATCCGCGGCACCACCTCCGGCGGGTCCTGAAGGTCGACGTCCATGGGGATCACCGCGTCGCCCGAAGCGTGCAGGAAGCCCGCGGCCAGCGCGGCCTCCTTGCCGAAGTTCCGGGAGAGACGCACCAGCTTCAGGCGCGGATTGCTCAGGCTGGCCGTGTGGATCGCCAACGGGGTGGCATCGGTGCTTCCGTCGTCGACGAAGACGACTTCGTAGTCGCCGCCTGCGAAGACCCCATGGCGCAAGGCCTCGAGCATCGGCACGCATTCGCCGAGAAACAGGGCGATCGTCTCCTCCTCGTCGAGGACCGGGACGATGATCGACAGCAGCTTGCCGGCACTTCCGCGCGTCTGCGCCATTTCACCTTGCATCGCGGTTCCACATCGGCCTATCGAGACGTCGAGGGCTTCTACCCCGATCCCCGGCGCACTGTCATGCTGTTTGACGTGCGGCAACCGCGAAGGTCGCTTGACGATGCTGCACATGGCGCAAAGGCCGGCCGCCGCCGCCACCGAGGTCGACGACGCCGGCGATGCGGGCTGTCATCCGATGCTGCGCGAAGTACGGTCGTCGGTCGAGTTCAACAAGCTGCGCAAGCGGCTGCTGCGCCAGGCGCGCGAAGCCATCGACGGGTTCGGCATGGTCAGGCCTGGCGACCGCTGGCTGGTGGCGCTGTCCGGCGGCAAGGATTCCTATGGGCTGCTGGCCCTGCTGCTCGACCTGAAGTGGCGGGGCCTGCTGCCGGTCGACCTGCTCGCCTGCAATCTCGACCAGGGGCAGCCGAACTTTCCCAAGCACATCCTGCCGGACTTCCTCACCCGTCACGGCGTGCCGCACCGGATCGAATACCGCGACACCTATTCGATCGTCACCGACAAGGTCGCCGAGGGCGCCACCTATTGCTCGCTCTGTTCGCGGCTGCGCCGCGGCCACCTCTATCGGATCGCACGCGAGGAGGGCTGTTCGTCGCTGGTGCTCGGCCACCACCGCGAGGATATTCTCGAGACGTTCTTCATGAATCTGTTTCACGGCGGCCGCCTCGCGGCGATGCCGCCGAAGCTGATGAACGACGAGGGCGACGTGATGGTGCTGCGGCCGCTGGCCTACTGCGCCGAAACCGACATGGCGCGATTTGCCGAGGCGATGCAGTTCCCGATCATCCCCTGCGACCTGTGCGGCAGCCAGGAGGGACTGCAGCGCAATGCGATGAAGGCGATGATCGACGACATCGAGCGCCGCATGCCCGGACGCAAGGACACGATGATCCGGGCGCTCGGCAACGTCCGCGCGTCGCATCTCCTCGACCGCAAGATCTTCGACTTCGCGGGTCTTTCCTGACCCGCCGGCAAAAAGGTGAACTGACATGAAATTCGACGACAAGGACGTCGACTGGCTCTCCGCGCTCCTCGCGGAGGCTGCCTCGGTCGAGATCATGCCGCGCTGGCGGCGGCTGTCGGATACCGATGTGCGCCAGAAGACCTCGACCATCGATCTCGTGACGGAGGCCGACGTCAATGCCGAGCGCTACATCACCAGGCGTCTGAGGGAGCGCTATCCGGATGCGCTGGTGGTCGGCGAAGAAGCGCATGCCGAGGATCCGTCGGTGCTGCCGTCGCTGGGCGACGCCCAGCTCGCCTTCGTCATCGATCCGGTCGACGGGACGCTGAACTTCGCTGCCGGCCTGCCGCTGTTCGGCGTCATGCTGGCCGTGGTGGTCAACGGCGAGACGGTGGCCGGGATCATCCACGATCCGCTGGGCAAGGATTTTTTGATCGGCCTGCCCGGCGCCGGCGCGCATATCCGCCATGCCGACGGCCGGCTGGAGCGCTGCCGCGTGGCGGCACCGGGGCCGGCGAACCAGATGAGCGGCATCGCGTCCTGGTACATGATGCAGGAGCCGGAACGATCCAGGGTCGCCAGGAACATGGCGAGGTTCCAGGCCTATTTCAATCTGCGCTGCGCTGCGCATGAATACCGTCTGCTGGCGACCGGCCACGGGCATTTCGTCGCCTATGTGAAGCTGATGCCGTGGGACCATCTCGCGGGCGTACTGATCCACAAGGAGGCCGGCGGCTACGCCGCGCGGCTCGACGGCTCGGCCTATCTGCCGCGCCATGTCGGCGGCGGGCTGCTGGCCGCGCCCGACCGCGATAGCTGGGAGGAGATCCGGCGCACGCTCTGGGCCGAATAGGCCCGGCCGGGCCGGCGCCTCGGCCGGGCCGGCGCCCCGGCCGGCGGGAGGGTTCGCGTCGGCCCTCTCAGTGCCCGGATGGGCCCGCCGCGCGATGATGATCGACATGCGCTTGGAACAGGCGGCCCTTCTCGGCGATGAGCACGAAGGCGATGCCGACCGCGGCGACGGCGCAGAAGCCCATGGCGAGCGGCGTCGTCGTGCCGTCGAAGGATTGCCCGATGAGGGCTCCGATCAGGCCTCCGCCGAGCGTCTGCAGGAAGCCCTGCACCGACGATGCCGACCCGGCGATGTGACCGAGCGGTTCCATTGCGATGGCGTTGAAATTGGAGCCGATCCAGCCGAACTGGAACATCGCCAGCGCGAACAGCAGGACGAAACCGGTCAGCGGCACATGACCGAACAGCGACCAGACGAACCAGGTCGCACTGACCAGGAAGAACCCGATCATCGCGGCGTGCGACAGTCGCCGCATGCCGACGCGCATCACGAGGCGCGAGTTCAGGAAGGACGAGACGGCCATCAGGCCGGCGACCACCGCGAAAAGCACCGGGAACCAGACGCCGACGCCGTAGATGCCGACATAGACCTGCTGCGCCGAATTGATGAAGCCGAACAGCGCTCCGAAGATGGTCGTCGAGGCCAGCGTGTAGAACAGCGAAACGCGCGTCGACAGCACGATCGAAAAGGCGTTGCCGATGGATTTCAGCGTGAACGGCCGCCTGTCCTCGGGATGCAGGGTCTCCGGCAGCCTGACAAAGGCCCAGACCGCGATGGCCAGCGCGATGGACCCCATGCTGATGAAGATCAGATGCCAGTTGCCGATCAGCATCATCACCTGGCCGATGCTCGGCGCCAGGACGGGGATGATCATGAACACCATGAAGATCAGCGACATGATCTCGGCCATCTGCCGGCCGCCGAAGCGGTCACGCACCATCGATACCGCGATGACCCGCGTCGACGCCGCGCCGATGCCCTGGATGAAGCGAAGCGCCAGCAAGGTCTCGAAATTCGGCGCGAAGGCGGCCGCATAGGCCGCGACGAGATAGACTGTCAGGCCGAACAGGATGGGCCCGCGCCGACCGAACGTATCGGCCGCCGGCCCGTAGGGCAGCAGCGCGCAGGCCATGCCCAGGAAATAGGCCGAGATGACATATTGCCGATGGTTCTCCTCGACGATGCCGAGACTGGCGCCGATCTCCTGCAGCCCCGGCAGCATGATGTCGATCGCCAGCGCGTTGAGCGCCATCAGGGCCGCGGCAAGCGCGATGAATTCCCACCTCGGGATGCCGAAGGCGGCCTGGCGTGTCGGGTCAGTCTGCTGGTCCATCGGATCGCTCCGGTTCCGCCCAAATGAAAAGCGCCGGAAACCCGGCGCATTTTGTTGTCCGTATCCTGCTGAACCGGCTTCGCGCCGGACCGTTCCCAAAGCGCGTCGCGTCAAATCGGATTCAGGCGCCGCGCTTCAAGTTCTTGTTTTGATGCATGTCGTTGTCCCGAAACCAGTTCCCGCTTTCGGGCGGCATGCATTAGGCCGCGCCACGGGCGCTGACGCCCTTTTCCTCGAAATAGGCCTGAAGCTCACCCGCCTGGAACATTTCGCGGATGATGTCGCAACCTCCGACGAACTCACCCTTCACATAGAGCTGCGGGATCGTCGGCCAGTTGGAGTAGTCCTTGATTCCCTGGCGGAGTTCGTTCGAGGTCAGGACATTGACGCCCTTGTAGTCGACGCCGACGTAGTCGAGAATCTGGACCACCTGGCCGGAAAAGCCGCATTGCGGGAAGCCGGGCGTGCCCTTCATGAACAGCACCACGTCGTTGCCCTTCACCTCATTGTCGATGTAGTCGTTGATTCCGCTCATATGAATAACCTTTCCTGCCCGTGGCCGCCGGGCGCGAAGCTTTGGACTCAAATAGACCCAACGAATGCCTGAAACAAGACGCGGCGTCCGCCGGGTGCTGGTCCAGGTGGCAGGCGATCGGAACGACGCAAGGCGACCGGACCGGAAATCGGCTCGGCCACGGGGCGAAGAAAGGTGCGCGTGAGGAAGATCTGGTTCGTCACGGTGCTCGGTCTCATCGCACTGATCGGCAGCGCGGCATGGCTGTTGAAGGGCAGGAAGCAGGAGTCCCGCATCGCCGAAGGCGAACTGCCGTCGCTGTGCCGGCTGCTCGCATTCGAAGGGGCGACCTCGGTGGTGTGCGAGATGCCGGCCGGTGCGATGGAGGTCGCCATCCGCTACGCCGACCACGACGGCAGACCGTATCGTTCGCTCGACGCCTTCGATGCCGCAATGCGGGCCGAGGGCCGGAGTATCGTTCTGGCGATGAACGCCGGCATGTATCACGAAGACATGTCTCCGGTCGGGCTGCTGGTCGAGGACGGCCGGCAGATCGCGCCGTTGCAGATCGGCGACGGTGACGGGAACTTCTTCCTCAAGCCGAACGGCGTCTTCGTCGTCGATGATACGGGCGCGGCCCTGGTCATGGAGACGCAGAGCTATGCGGCGAGCGCAATCACCCCCCATTTCGCCACCCAGTCCGGTCCGATGCTCGTCGTCGACGGCAAAATCCATCCCCGCTTCGAGCCGGACGGCCAGTCGCGCCACGTCCGCAACGGAGTGGGCGTGCGCGGCGACGGGACGATCGTCGCGGCGATCTCGCTCGACATGGTCAGCCTCGGCAAGTTCGCGCGGCTGTTCCGCGACGGTCTCGGCTGTCCGAACGCGCTGTTCCTCGACGGAGCCATTTCGGCTCTCTCGGACGGCAATCGGACGCTGCTTGGTGGAGTATATCCTGTCGGGCCGATCCTGGCGGTCACTGCAAGGCCGGCGACGCCATAGGGCAGATCTGCGGTCGCGCTCTCAGCGCCTCGCCGTGCCCCGACGCAGCGACCGCGTGTGCGCGGCCGTCTTGGCCTTGACGCGGCGCTGCTGGCTGACGGCGCGGGTGCGCGTCGTCTTCTTGCGGCTCTTCTGCTGCGACGCCGGCTTGATCAGCTTCTCGATGCGGCGCAGCCGCTCGGCGGCGGTCAGCGTGCGCTTGCGGCGCCGCGCCCGCTTGCCCGTCGCCTTCTTCATCGCCTCGCTGAGGACGCTCTTGACCACACCCTCAACGAGGTCGCCGATCATCGACATGTGAGTGATCCTCAGTCCGGTGCGCTTGTCTGCAGGGCGAGCGCGTGCAGCACGCCGCCCATGTTGCCCTTGAGTGCCTCGTAGACCATCTGGTGCTGCTGGACGCGATTCTTGCCGCGAAAACTCTCGGCGACGACCTCGGCCGCGTAGTGGTCGCCATCGCCGGCAAGGTCGCGGATGGTGACCCTGGCCCCCGGAATGCCTTCCTTGATCAGCCGCTCGATGTCGCGCGCGTCCATTGCCACAGGGCGGAATCTCCATTGCTTCGGCGTTCAGCATGGCCGCAACGACCGGGCGGGTCAATGCGGCCGCGCCGGCGCGTCAAAGCAAACGCATGTGGCGGGGATGGCAATCCGACCATGAGGCCGTCGTCCTCGGGCTTGTCCCGAGGATCTGCCGTACAAAGGCAGGTATGCGTGACTACGGTGCCGCTGGTGAAACGCCGTCAGCCGCTGCGGATCCTCGGGACAAGCCCGAGGATGACGTCGGAGCCATGCAGCCCGCGATCCAGATAGATTTGCCCTGGATGGCGCGTCAGGCAGCCTTGCCGTCCATGAACTGCGGGAACCAGCCTTCATGCGCCTTCCGAAGCGTCTCGACAGGGATCGCCTCGATGTCCTCGTGCAGCTTGAGCGCGGTGCCGCCTGTCGTGCCGACCCAGGGCGCGAAAATGCCGAGCGCGTCGGCCTCGTGCCACAATTCGACGATCTCCTCGCCCTGCGGGTCGAGATTGACCGCGACGAGATAACGGGCCTGATCCTCGCCGAACAGGAAGGGGATCGGGTCGGCGTCGACGGGTCCGGGGATGGTGGCGCCGATGCCGGAGGCCATCGCCATCTCGGCAACGGCGACCGCGAGGCCGCCGTCGGAAATGTCGTGGACGGCGGTGGCGATGCCGCGGCGGATCAGGCTGCGCACGAAATCGCCGACGGTGCGCTCCCTGGCGAGGTCGACCGGCGGCGGCGGGCCGTCGATGCGGCCGTGGATGTCGCGCAGATAGATCGATTGTGCGAGATGGCCGCTCCAGTCGCGCGGCGCGCCGACATGCAGGATCACCTGATCCTCAGCGACGAAGCCGATGCGGGTGGTGCGCGACCAGTCGTCGATGAGCCCGACGCCGCCGATCGTCGGGGTCGGCAGGATGCCCTGGCCGTTGGTCTCGTTGTAGAGCGAGACATTGCCCGAGACGATCGGGAAGTCGAGGGCGCGGCAGGCCTCGCCGATGCCGCCGATCGCCTTGACCAGTTGGCCCATGATCTCCGGGCGCTCGGGATTGCCGAAATTCAGATTGTCGGTGGCCGCCAGCGGCTCGGCGCCGACCGCCGTCAGGTTGCGCCAGCACTCGGCGACCGCCTGCTTGCCGCCCTCGTAGGGGTCCGCCTCGCAATAGCGCGGGGTCACGTCGGAGGTGAAGGCCAGCGCCTTGGTCGGATGGCCGTCGACGCGCACGACGCCGGCGTCGCCGCCGGGAATCTGCAGCGTGTTGGCGAGGATCAGCGAATCATACTGTTCCCAGACCCAGCGCCGGCTGGAGAGGTGCGCGCCGCCCAGCATCTTCAGCAGCGCGGCGCCGATGTCGGCCTGCGGGACGTCGTCAGCCGCGAGTGCTGCCCGCCGCGCCGGCTCCACCCAAGGGCGATCATATTCCGGCGCCTCGTCACCGAGTTCCTTGATCGGCAAGTTGGCGACCTCCTCGCCCTGGTGCAGCACGCGGAAGCGCAGGTCGTCGGTCGTGTAGCCGACGATGGCGAAATCGAGCCCCCATTTCTCGAAGATCGCCTTGGCGGTGCCTTCCAGCTCCGGCTTAAGCACCATGAGCATGCGCTCCTGGCTCTCCGACAGCATCATTTCGTAGGCGCTCATGCGCTCCTCGCGCACCGGCACCTTGTCGAGGTCCAGTTCGATGCCGAGATCGCCCTTGGCGCCCATCTCGACGGCGGAGCAGGTCAGGCCAGCCGCCCCCATGTCCTGGATGGCGATGACGGCGCCCGAGGCCATCAGTTCGAGGCAGGCCTCCAGCAGGCATTTTTCGGTGAACGGATCGCCGACCTGCACAGTCGGGCGCTTCTCCTCGATCGTGTCGTCGAATTCGGCCGACGCCATCGTCGCGCCGCCGACGCCGTCGCGGCCGGTCTTGGCGCCGAGATAGACGACGGGCAGGCCGACGCCGGTCGCCTTGGAATAGAAGATCGAATCGGTGTCCGCGAGGCCGGCGGCGAAGGCGTTGACGAGGCAGTTGCCATTGTAGCGCGCGTCGAAATTGACCTCGCCGCCGACGGTGGGCACACCGAACGCATTGCCATAGCCGCCGACGCCGGAGACGACGCCCGCCACGAGATGGCGCGTCTTGGGATGGTCCGGCTCGCCGAAGCGCAGGGCGTTCATCGCCGCGATCGGCCTGGCACCCATGGTGAAGACGTCGCGCAGGATGCCGCCGACCCCCGTCGCCGCGCCCTGATAGGGCTCGATGTAGGACGGGTGGTTGTGGCTCTCCATCTTGAAGATCACCGCCTGGCCGTCGCCGATGTCGACCACGCCGGCGTTCTCGCCCGGTCCCTGTATGACGCGCGGCCCCTTGGTCGGCAGCGTGCGCAGCCAGCGCTTCGACGATTTGTAGGAGCAATGCTCGTTCCACATGGCGGAGAAGATCCCCAGCTCGGTGAAGCTGGGTTGCCGGCCGATCAGGTCGAGGATGCGCTGGTACTCGTCGGGCTTCAGCCCATGGGCCTTGATCAGATCGTCGGTGATGGCGACGTCGTTGCGGATGGTCATCTCTCGGGGGCCGTGCCTGCGCTGGATCGGATGGCGCTTCATATAGCAAGCGCCGTCCAATGACACCCTCGCGGCGGCAAAATTCCGGCATGGCCACAGGCGCTCGGGGCGCGTTCCGGCCTGGATGTCTCCGGGCGTCAGCCGTAGGAATCGTATCCTGCCTCGCCATGGTCGAGCAGCCTGCGCAGGATGGCGAAGCCGTGCGCCACCTCGTCGGTGGTGCGCGGGATCGAGAAGCCGACGCGGATGCGGTGGAAGACGCGCTCGCTGCGGCCGGGCTTGTACTCGTCCTCGTCGTCGATCAGCACGCCTTCATCCGCCGCGACCTGCTTGAAGGTCGCCGAGACCCACGGTTCCGGAAGCTTGATCCAGAGATAGGGCGCGTGAGGATGCGAGCGGAATTCCAGCCCGTCGAAGACCTTTCGGGCCAGGGCCTCGCGCTTGACGAGTTCGCGCCGGACCGCGCCGCGCAGCCGGTCGGCCTCACCGCTGGCGACCAGATCGGCCGCGAGTTCGGCCAGCATGAACGGGATGCCGCCGGTGACCATCTTGTGGGCGGTCTGGACGCGTGGCGCGAAATGCGTCGGACAGGCGACCCATCCGCCCCGCACGCCTGCCGACACGGCCTTGGAGAGGCCGCCGACATGGAAGGTCCGCTCCGGCGCAAGCGCCGCGATCGACGCCGGCTTGGGATCCATCAGCGTGCCGTAGATCGAATCCTCGATGATCGAGACATTGTACTTGCGGGCGATCTCGGCGATCGCCTTCATGCGCTCCATCGGCATGGTCGACAGCGTCGGATTCTGCAGCGCCGGCATCAGGAAGACCAGCTTCGGGTGCTGCTGCGCGCATAGGCGCTCGAAGTCTTCCGGATCGGCGCCGTTCTCGTCATTGCCGAAGGCGACGCTGCGCCGGCCGATCAGATTGGCGCTGCGCGAGATCGACGAATAGGTCAGGTGCTCGAAGGCGATCCTGTCGCCGGGCGCTGTGGCCACGGCGATCACCGCCATGATGGCGGCATGGCAGCCGAGGGTCGGGACGACGTTGCGGGCGTCCGGCGCCCAGTCGTCGGTCGCCAGCCACTGGCGCCCTGCCTTGCGCCATTCCGAGCGCACTTCGCGGGTATAGTCTCCGATCTTCTCGGGGTGTGCCGCGGCGATGCGGACGACCGCGTCGCGAATGATCGCGCTCTGGCCGAGATCTGGGGCCGAGGTCGAATCCATGCGCAGCTTGCCGGGGCGGGGCAACTGGTCGAATTTCGCCGGCAGGCGATTGAGATCGGCGGGAATGGCCTCACGCGGGCCGGTCTCGTTGCTGCCAAGAACATAGGTGCCGCGTCCGACCTCGCCGCTGACCAGGCCGCGCTGGCGCGCCACGGCGTAGGCACGGGTCACCGTGCCGATGGTGACGCCGATGTCGTAGGCGAGGTTGCGCTGCGGCGGCAGCTTCGCCCCGGGCGCCAACCTGCCATCCGAAATATCGGCCTCGATGCGTTCGGCGAGGCGCAGATAGAGGGGGCCATGGCCCTGCGACAGGTCGGGAAGCCAATTTGTCATCATGACAATTCCGTACATTGCAATTGCAATAGAGTCAATTCACAAGGTGTCCCCATGATCAGCGGCTCGATTGTCCTGATCTGCAAATTCTGGAGCAAGACAATGGGTGCAATCGATACAATCTCGGATCAGGTTTCCTCACCGGCGCGCAAGGATTCGGCGCGCCGGGTCGTCAATGCGGTCGCAGAGATCGCCCGGACAATGGGAGCCTTCGTCGCCGACATGATCGAAAAGCGCCGCAGCCGTCTCGTCCTGCTGTCGCTCACCGACGAGCAGTTGAAGGATATCGGCCTGTCGCGCGCCGATGCCGAGCGCGAGGGCTTGCGCAAGCCTTGGGAATGAGGGTGGCCGGCGGCTCAGGCCGCCGCGCCGCACGACGTGTCGCCGGCGGTCCAGCGGCGCAGATCCGCCGAAATGCGCGCGCCGAGCGGTTCGGACAGCAACGGACCGAACGCGTCCACCTTCGACGAGCTCACATGCGCCTGCACGACCAGCAGCGGCCGGCCGCCGAAGTTCTTGGCCGGCACCAGCAGGAACCTGGGTTGTCCGCCGAAGGCGTTGAGCTCGTTGGCGAATTTGTAGGACTTGAAGGCCGGGTCCTTCGACGCGAACCAGCATCGGTGGGCCGCCGTCGCCACGACCTCCATCGACCGCAAGCCGGCGCTCTTGCCCGCCGGGACGACGTTCACCTGCGCCGGCTTGCCGTTCTGGCAGGCGACCAGCGCCAGCGCGACGGCCGGCAGGATGATCATCGGGCGAAGGCGCCGAAGGGTGGCGCTCACGCCGCGGCGGCCTTGATGCCGAGCGCGCTTTCGAACAGCCCGCGGCCGTCGACGCCACCGTGTGCCTTCTCAATCAGGTCTTCGGGGTGCGGCATCAGGCCGAGCACGTTGCCGGCCGCGTTCATGACGCCGGCGATATCGTTGAGCGAGCCGTTGGGGTTGGTGCCTTCCGCGTAGCGGAACACCACCTGGCCTTCGCCCTCGATGCGGGCGAGCGTGCCCGCGTCGGCAAAATAGTTGCCGTCATGATGGGCGACCGGCGTGCGGATGACCTGGCCCGGCGCGTAGTTGCGGGTGAACAGCGTGTTGGCATTGGCAACCGACAGCTTGACCTCGCGGCATACGAACTTCAGCGACGTGTTGCGCATCAGGGCGCCGGGCAGCAGCCCGGCCTCCAGCAGGATCTGGAATCCGTTGCAGACGCCGATGACCGGCACGCCCTTCTTCGCCTTCTCGGCCACCGCCTGCATCACCGGCTTGCGCGCGCCGATCGCGCCGCAGCGCAAATAGTCGCCATAGGAGAAGCCGCCGGGGATGACGATCAGGTCGACGTCCGGGATTTCGGTCTCGGTCTGCCAGATGGTGGCGGGCGCCCGGCCGGAAATCTTGGTCAATGCCGCGATCATGTCGCGGTCGCGGTTCAGGCCGGGGAGAAGGACGACGGCGGATTTCATGCGTTGGGCTCGAAAGGGCGTTGCGGTTCGGCGAGTTCGCGAAGTTCAAGGGGACGTTCGATGCGCTCGAGCCGGTCGTCGTGCCGCGCCAGAACGCCGTAGATGTTGTGAATGTCAGTCTGGATGCTGACGATATGACCGCGGATCACGTTGATCTCTCGCTTCACCTCGCCGACATCCATGCGAAGCTCTGACAGGTCATGATGCATCCGCTTCATCAGCTCATACATCAGCTCGTTCGTGACTTCCGGCATCGCGCCCTCCGGGCACAACCTCAGATAAGCGTCACACTATAGTTCTCGATGACGGTGTTGGCCAACAGCTTCTCGCACATGGCCTTGAGCTCGGCCTCGGCCTTGGCCTTGTCCGAGCTCTGCAACTCCACGTCGAACACCTTGCCCTGGCGCACCGAGCCCACCCCCGAAAAGCCCAGCGTGCCGAGCGCGCCCTCGATCGCCTTGCCTTGCGGGTCGAGGACGCCATTCTTGAGGGTGACGGTGACGCGGGCCTTGATCACGGGGCTGTGGTTCCTTCGGGAGAATGCTGTGGCAGGGTGAGGGCGGCGATCAGTGCGGCTTGCCCTTGCCGTTGCCGCTGGAGACGAGGATCGGGCCGCTCGGGCGCGGCGGATCGTTCTCGTTCATGATGCCGAGCCGGCGTGCCACTTCCTGGTAGGCCTCGACCAGGCCGCCCATGTCGCGGCGGAAGCGGTCCTTGTCGAGCTTGTCCTGCGTGGCGACATCCCACAGGCGGCAGGAGTCGGGCGAAATCTCGTCGGCGACGACGATGCGCATCATGTCGCCTTCGTACAGCCGGCCGCACTCCATCTTGAAGTCGACGAGCTGGATGCCGACGCCGAGGAACAGGCCCGAGAGGAAGTCGTTGACACGGATGGCGAGCGCCATGATGTCGTCGATCTCCTGGGGGCTCGCCCAGCCGAACGCCGTGATGTGCTCTTCCGAGACCATCGGGTCGTCGAGCGCGTCGGCCTTGTAGTAGAACTCGATGATCGAGCGCGGCAGGACGGTGCCTTCCTCCATGCCGAGGCGTTTTGCCAGCGAGCCGGCGGCGATGTTGCGGACCACCACCTCGAGCGGGATGATCTCGACCTCCTTGATCAACTGCTCGCGCATGTTGATGCGGCGGATGAAGTGGGTGGGGATGCCCATCCGGTTGAGATGGTTGAAGATGTGCTCGGAGATGCGGTTGTTGATGACGCCCTTGCCATCGACAATCTCATGCTTCTTCTTGTTGAACGCGGTCGCGTCGTCCTTGAAGAACTGGATCAGCGTGCCAGGTTCGGGACCTTCGTAGAGGATCTTGGCCTTGCCTTCATAGATGCGGCGGCGATTTTTCATTGAGCTTTCTCTGATCGTGCTGGATGTCGGGGCGGAGCCAGCACCTCACGTTTCGCGCATCGGCGCGTAGGATGGCAGTTCAGTCGCGGTCTCTAACCCAAACGACCGCTTTCCTCAATTGGCATTTCCCGGCAATCAACGGCTTTCGCGTGCGATTTGCCGCACCGCAACATGGATGCCCGTATTGACCCTGATGCGTCGTTTTGGTTTGTGCTCCGGTAACGACTATATGGGACCCGCAGAATCGAATTCCCAGCCGGAGGATTGGTCATGAGCAGCATGAAGGAACGCGAGGAAGGCTTCGAGCGCAAATTCGCGTTCGACGAGGAGCTTCGCTTCAAGGCGACCGCGCGGCGCAACAAGCTGCTGGGCCTGTGGGCGGCGGAAAAGCTCGGCAAGTCGGGTGCCGACGCCGAAGCCTATGCCAAGGAGGTCGTGAAGGCCGATTTCGAAGAGGCCGGCGACGATGACGTGCTGCGCAAGGTGCGCAAGGATTTCGACGCGGGCGGCATTGCCCAGACCGACCAGCAGATTCGCCAGAAGATGACGGAATTGCTCGCTCAGGCCGTCGAGCAGATACAGAACACCTGACCCGGTCCTCGACGGGCCGCCCTTCTTCTCGAAATTCGCGGCGGAAACGACGTAAGTGCCGGGGACAGTTTAACTTTTTCGGCCCGCGTGACTTCCGGGCGTTGCGGCTTTTCCGCCGAAAGAAGGTAACTGTCCCCTGCGTTTTTCCTTCGACCCTCCACCTCATGCGGACGGCTTTCGGTCTCTCGGGGAGGCTGAGTAAAGCTGTTCCCGGGTGCGGCCCCGCTGCGGCGCGACGCCATGCTCGATGGGGCGCCCTAGGTCCGGCAGACGAAGACCAGCGTGCGCCCGGCCAGCGTATCCATGTGGTTGACCCTGCCCAGCACGCGGCGGTTCTGGTCGTAGACGGATTGCGAATAGCCTTTCTGGTGGCGGTGCATGAGCGCCGTGCCGAGGGCCAGCAACGGATAGAAGAGGATCGACAGAGCCATCGATCCCTTCTTGCGCCGGTCGATCAGGTAGTCGACGTCGGCGAAGCCGGCATAGCGAAGTCCATAGTCCCAATAATGGATCGCAAGCGGATTGATGTGACCGCAGAGCCTGCCGGCATCTTCGATCCGGTCGCTCGGCCCATAGAACATATGGTGATGGCCGTAGAGGAAGTATTTCAGGCGGCTGCTCATATTGCCGGGATTGGGCACGCTGAACAGGAACAGCCCGCCGGGTTCGAGGACGCGGCGGATGTCGGAGAGCAGCATGTAGGGCCGGCGGCTGTGCTCGAGGACCTCGATCGACAGCACGATGTCCCATCGTCCCGGCGATGCATCGAGCGGCTCGTTGAGGTCGATGTGGCGCGAGGGCACCGAAGCGGCGTAGCTGGAAAGGTCGATGTCGACGCCCAGCAGGTAGTCGGAAGGATCCCAGCCGCGCTTGCGATAGAGATCGGCGATCAGTTCGAGCGTGTAGCCGCTGCCGCAGCCCAGATCGAGAATGCGCTTCGGGCCGGTCGCGGTCGCTTCGCCGACGATGCGCAGGACGAGATCGTTGGTGGCCTGTCCCGACGCCTTGCTGATCTTGTCGCTGCTCATCGGCTCCCGACCGTTCCTTGCCCGAACTGCGCCAATCGTCCTGCGCGGCGTTGGTGCATTGACGAGTTCCGGCCGGGGAGCTTAGACCGCATAACCGGCTACGGCGTCAACGGGCGCAAGCTGCAAACGGAGGAGCGACGCACGGCATGTACCTAGCCGAGAGACTTGCAGCGGACGAGGTCATCTTCACAGCATGGTCCGGCGTCCCCGACGCGTTGACGGTCGAGATCGTCGCCAGCCAGGGCTTCGACGCGGTCACGCTCGACATGCAGCATGGCGGCCATCACGAGGACAGCGTGCTGCGCTCCGTCGTGCCGATCCGCCATGCGAACAAGCATGCGGTCGTGCGCATTCCGGTCGGACGCTTCGACATGGCAAGCCGCGCGCTCGATTTCGGCGCCGAAGCGGTCATCGCCCCCATGGTCAATTCGGTCTCGGATGCCCGGCTTTTCGCCGAGTCGATGAAGTACCCGCCGCTCGGCGGACGGTCCTGGGGCCCGACCTTCAGCTTCGGCCGGCTGGGCGGCACATCGCAGCAGGCATGGCTGGAGACCTCCAATCCGCAGGTCGTATCGATCGCGATGATCGAGACGCGCGCCGCCCTGGCGCATCTCGACGCCATCCTGGCGGTGCCGGGAATAGATGCGATCTTCGTCGGTCCCTCGGATTTCTCGATCGCCTGGACGAACGGCCGGACCATCAATGCGACGCTCGAGGACATGATGGAGGTCGTCGGCCAGATCGCGGCGCGGGCGCGGGCGGCCGGCAAGCATGCCGGCATGTTCGTAATGGACCCGGCGCTGACCGGCCGCTACATCGATATGGGCTACCGCTTCCTCGCGCTCGGCAACGAGCAGCGCTATGTCGCGCTGGGATCTGAACAGTTGCTGTCGGCGGCGCGAAAGTCGGCGGAGGGTTCCTCCGCCGGCAGCGTCGATGCCGATCCCTACGCCAGCTCCGGCCGGCCGGGATCGTAGGGCGCCAGATCGGCGTCGCGCCCGAGGCCGGAAATCTCCCGCGCGGCGAGGTCGCCGACGACCGGCGCCAGCGTGATGCCGGAATGCAGGACCGCGACATAGAGCCCGGCCATGGCTGCCGGCCGGCCGATCGCCGGATATCCGTCGGCGGGTGTCGGACGATGGCCGACGGTGGCGAAATCCAGGTCGAGGTTCTCGGCACCGTCGATCGCGGTTCTGAGCCGTGCGATCAACTGCCTCGCGGCTTCCTCGGCGTGACTGCCGGGATCGCCGCCGGCGAAATCGCTGCCGGCGATCAGCCTGCCTTCGCCGGTCTGGCGCACATGAAACTCGGGCGTCATCACCAGGCCGTTGAGAAGCCGCCGCGCCGCGATCGTCGAATGCGCGATCAGCCCGGCCGGCGCGCTCATGCGCAGCCTGACGCCGGCCGTCTCGAGCAGCCGGGCGCTTTCGGTCCCGGCCGCGATGACCGTATCGTCGGCATCCAGGACCTCGCCGTCGGCAAGCCGGACGCCGCGGACACGTCCCGCTACGGTCCGCAGTTCCGCGACGCGGCTGGACGATCGCACCCGCGCGCCCGCATCCACGGCCGCAGCCAGCAGGGCGCATGCCGCCTGGCGCGGCTCGGCCACGCCTTCCTCGGCAATATGCAGCGCGCGCTGCGGCGGCGCCCGCAGGGAAGGTTCCAGGGCCGTGATCTCCGATCTTTCGACCCAGCGGACGCCGTAGCCCCAGGCGCCGTGTTCGTCCGCATAGGCTTGCAGGCGATCGGCGGGCAGATCCCAGAGCAGCCCCCCGCACCAGTTCAAGGTAAGGCCCGGAACCGTCTCGGCCAGCCGTTTCCATCCCTGCATCGACCGGCGACGGAACTGAAAATAGCGCTGCGGATTGCCCCAGCTCGCATTGATCCAGGCGAACGAGTTCGCCGTCGCCAGCCCGCCGGGCTCCGGCAGATCGTCGAGGACCGTGACGCTGCATCCCCGGCGCACCAGATGAAGGGCGATCGAGGCGCCGATGATGCCGGCGCCGACGATGAGAATCCGGCTTGCGGGCATGGTTCAGGCCTTCAGGCGCGTCAGGAAATTGGCGAAGGCCATGGTGCCTTCCGGCCACGGGCCGTATCCGGCGTCGGCGTTGATGTGGCCGGCTTCGCCTGCCTGGATGAACAACGACCCCCAGGCGGCGGCGATGTCTTCCGCCACGTCGAGGGCGCAGAACGGATCGTTGGCGCTGGCCACGACGACGGAGGGAAAAGGCAGCGGCTCGCGTGGGTATGGGCCGAACGTCATCAGGTGTCGCGGCCGGATCGCCGGATTGGCGACGTCGGGCGGCGCGACGAGGAAGGCCCCGGCGACCGGCTTGCGGAAATCGGCGACAGCCTGGACGACGGCCGCGACGCCCAGCGAATGCGCGACGATGACGACCGGGCGCTCCGCTTCGTTCACCGCATCCGCCACGGTGGCCGTCCAATCCTCGCGAACGGGTTTTGACCATTCGGCCTGTTCGACGCGTCTGGCCGTCGACAGATTGGCCTGCCAGCGGCTCTGCCAGTGATCCGGCCCCGAATTGGTGTATCCGGGAACGATGAGGATATCGGCTTCCTTGACCTTCATGGCTCGGATTTAGCGATGCAGGGGGCGATACGCAACGCAGGACGAAGAACCGCCGTCAAATGTTTCAGTCACTCAGCCGAGATCCTGGGCATGAGATTGTGAACACCGTGTTCGCTTTGTGCCGGCTTGTCCTGGACGGTCCCAACGACGATCTTGGGAGACGGAACCAGATGGTGGGAGTGCCGACATGGCGATCACGAGGCGGGAATTTGCCGGAGCTGCCGGTGCCATCGCCATCGGCGCAGTGGCGGGCAAGGCCCGCGCGGAGACAGAAGTGACCCAGACCCTTCCTTTCGCAGCGGATGCGCCGGAAAGCGTTTCGACCGTCGGCATCAAGGCGCGCGATGCCGCGCTGCTCGCTTCCTACTATGCCGACGCGGTAGGGCTGCGTGAAATCTCGCGGCGGCCCGGCACGATCGTCATGGGCGCCGGCGGTCTGCCTCTTCTGGAGATCGAGGAGTTCAAGGCGGCGCGCGACGACGATCCGCGTTCGGCCGGGCTCTACCACACGGCATTCCTTCTGCCGACGCGGGTCGATCTGGCGCGTTGGGCGCGCCGGGCGATCGACAGGCAGATTCCCGTCGTCGGCGCCTCGGACCATCTGGTCAGCGAGGCGATCTACCTGACGGACCCGGAGGGCAACGGCGTCGAGATCTATGCGGATCGCCCGAAATCCTCGTGGAAATTCAAGGGCGACTCGATCGAGATGGCGACTCTGGCGCTCGACGTGAAGGGGCTGCTGGGAGAATTGAAGCCGGGCATCAGGGAGTGGTCCGAAGCGCCGGCCGGCAGCATGGTCGGGCATATCCATCTGCGCGTCGGCAATGCCGCCGAGGCGGAGCGCTGGTGGAAAGAGAAGCTCGGCTTCGACACGATGCTGAATTTCGGCGGCAGCGCCGTGTTCCTGGCCACCGGCGGCTATCACCACCATGTCGGGGCGAATTCCTGGCAAAGCGCCGGCGCGAAGGAGCGCGACAGCGACCGGAGCGGACTGTCCTTCGTCGAGTTCAAGTCGCGGACCGCGACCTCCGAGGCGACCCATGAGGATCCATGGGGCAATGTCGTGCGGATCGTGCCTGCCTGATCGACGACGAAATCCCTACTTCTTCGCCTCGATGATGAGGCGCGGCTCGTCCGCCTGCGTACCGTCGCTGCCCATGCTGAAAAAGCCGTCGGCATAGAGGAACAGCGCGACAAGCGCCGCGACCGAAAGGGCGCCTGCGGCAAACCAGTTCACGCTGCGCGACGCGTTGCCGTCGGTGATGTCTTCTTGCATGACCATCCTCTCCGCGTGCCCGTCGATGACAGCGGAAACGTGGCGGGAGCGCCCGGGTTCCGTTACCTACAGTCCTGCCCGGGCTAGCAGGCGTCCGAGCAGCAGCAGGCCATCCGGCCAGAGTTCGAGGCGCGCCTCGTTGCCCATATGGCCAAGGTCGCCGGCGTCGGCGAGCTCCGCTCCCCAGGCGGAGGCGAAGGCCTGCGCCCGCTCGAAGCCGACGCGCGGATCGTTGCGGGTCGCCACGACCAGCGCCGGGAAGGGCAGGGGCGCGAGCGGCATCGGCGCGAAGGGGCGCACGAGGTCGAAGGCGGGGTCGGGATCCTCGACATCGGTCGGCGCCACGAGGAAGGCCGCGGCCACCTTGGCGCGGTTCGGCTGCGAAGCTGCGGCGGCCCATTTCACGGCGGCGGCGACGGACAGCGAATGCGCCAGCAGCACGACACGGCGCGGCGCGGCGGCCACCGCGGCGTCGACCCGGGCGATCCAGTCGCCGGGCTCCGGCCTGTCCCATTCCGCCTGCAGGACACGGCTGCTGTTCGGAAATACCCGGCACCAATGCGGCATCCAGTGGTCCGGCCCGGAATTGCCGCGGCCGGGCAGGGCGAGGAAGTCGAAGGATGCCCTGGTGCTGATCATCATGCCTCCCCGAACACCCGCCGGAAGATCGTGTCGACCTGCTTGGTGTGATAGCCGAGGTCGAATTTCTCGCGAATCTCGGCTTCCGGCAAGGCCGCCGTGACGTCCGGATCGGCCAGCAGTTCCTCGAGAAAGTCGGCACCGTGCTCCCAGACCTTCATGGCGTTGCGCTGGACAAGCCGATAGGCGTCCTCGCGGCTGACGCCGGCCTGGGTGAGGGCCAGCAGGACGCGCTGCGAATGCACAAGGCCGCGGAACTTGTTCATGTTCTTCAGCATGTTGTCCGGGTAGACCAGCAGCTTGTCGATGACGCTGGTGAGCCGCGCCAGCGCGAAGTCCAGCGTGATCGTCGCATCGGGGCCGATCATGCGCTCGACCGAGGAATGCGAGATGTCGCGCTCGTGCCAGAGCGCCACGTTCTCCATGGCAGGCGCGGCGAAGCTGCGCACCATACGGGCCAGTCCCGTCAGATTCTCGGTCAGCACGGGGTTGCGCTTGTGCGGCATCGCCGACGAGCCCTTCTGCCCGGGCGAGAAATACTCTTCCGCCTCCAGCACTTCGGTGCGCTGGAGGTGGCGGATCTCGGTGGCGAGACGTTCGATCGAGGAGGCGACGACGCCAAGAGTGGCAAAGAACATGGCGTGCCGATCGCGCGGAATGACCTGGGTCGAGACCGGCTCGGGCTTCAGCCCGAGCTTTTCGGCGACATGCTCCTCGACGCGCGGGTCGATGTTGGCGAAGGTTCCGACCGCGCCGGAGATCGCGCAGGTGGCGATCTCCTTGCGCGCCTGCACCAGCCGCTCGCGGCAGCGCGAGAATTCGGCATAGGCCTGCGCCAGCTTGACGCCGAAGGTGGTGGGCTCGGCGTGGATGCCGTGGCTGCGGCCGATGGTGATCGTGTCCTTGTGTTCGAAGGCGCGCCGCCTGAGCGCCGCGAGCAAGGCGTCGACGTCGGCGATCAGGATGTCGCTGGCGCGCGACAGTTGCACGGCGAGGCAGGTGTCCAGCACGTCCGAGGAGGTCATGCCCTGGTGGATGAAGCGGGCATCGGGGCCGACGAATTCGGCGAGATGCGTCAGGAAGGCGATGACATCGTGCTTGGTGACGCGCTCGATCTCGTCGATCCGCTCGACGTCGAATGTCGCGGCGCCGCCCTTCTCCCAGATCGTCTTGGCAGCTTCCTTCGGAATGACGCCGATCTCGGCGAGTGCGTCGCAGGCATGCGCCTCGATCTCGAACCAGATGCGGAAGCGCGTTTCCGGCGACCAGATAGAGACCATTTCCGGCCGCGAGTAGCGTGGGATCATTGGGGCGTCCTGACAGGTTCGAGCTTTGCGAGCCTGTTAACAGACGATCACCCCGGCCTCAATCGCGGCGGCGGGCAAACCAGGCCGAGACGGCGAGAAGCGCGACGAAACCGATCGGAAAATACAGCCGGACGCCGCTGACGATGAACTGGACGACCGCCGAGCCGATGGTGAACACGAACTGGTTCGCCCACAGCCTGCTGAACGCCGGCCCGTGCCAGTGGGCGTAATAGGCGCGGTACTGGAGCGCGAAGATCGCTGCGGTCATGCCGATCGTGATGATGGTGAATGCCAGCATGGCGGCGGCGCAGCGCCGCTGCGAACTGCGCCCGCCGACAAGGCCGGCGACGGTGAAGGCCAGGGGAAACGCCAGCGCTGCGCCCGCCGCGAACATGCCGGAAACCGTTGCGATGCTGCCGGTGGTCTGCCAGCCGCGCAGAAGCAGGGCGGTGTAGGCACTGCCGCCCATCGCGCAGGCCCAGAGCAGTGACCCGACAAGCGCGGTCGCCAAGCCGGGCGCGACGGAGGCGACGCGCCTTGCCGCCGCGTCAAGACCCGTCGAAACCGTTTCCGGCCGGTGCTCGGTCGCCGTCATCGACACCCGCCCGCAGGGCCGGCGAGTGGGCCGGCGGGCCAGGTCATGGCGGGGATCTGAATGCGCATCTGCGTCTCCGCGGGCAGGGGCCGGCAGAATGAGCGATCAGCTATGCCCTGGAAGGTGTTAATGCCGGGTATCGGGAAGCTTGGCCTATCGCAGCGACGACCAGGCCGGGAACCTGTCACCCGGTTCGGCGGTCGCGGCATGCACGCCGCGCGCGATGGCGCGTGCCATGGTGGCGCCGGCCGCGACATATAGGTCGACGGCTTCGGCGGTGGAGAGCGGTACGCCGCTGGTCCCGGTCGCCAGCGCAAAGACCAGGTCGCCGTCGAACGGCGTGTGCGACGGCCAGAGCGCGCGGGCAAAGCCGTCATGGGCGGCCATGGCGAGGCGTTTCGCGGCCGCCTTGGTCAGGACGGCGTCGGTGGCGATGATCGCGATGGTGGTGTTCTCAGCCGGCACCGCGTCGCGGTATTTGAGGCGGATGTCGGTGGCGCTCGCGGCTATCGTTTGAGGAAGACCCAGGCCGCCGAACTCCGCGGCGATCTCGAACGGCGCCGCCCAGAAATGTCGTCCGCCGCCGATCGTGGCAGAGCCGACCGCGTTGACCGCGGCGAGCGCGCCGACGGTGATCCCGCCGGAGATGACCGTCGACGCCGAGCCCAATCCGCCCCTGAGGCCGGCCGTCAGCGCGCCGGTGCCAGCGCCGGAGGTTCCGATGGCAAAGTCCCGGCCCGCCGATTGCACTGCATCGAAGCCGAGCTCGCGATAGGGGGGATAGCGGCCCCAATCCTTGTCTCCGCCGTTGGCGAGGTCGAAGAGGATAGCTCCCGGCACGATCGGAATGCGGTGCACGCCGACCTGGAAGCCGATGCCGCGCTCGCGCAGCGCCGCCTGCACGCCGGACGCGGCGTCGAGACCGAATGCCGAGCCGCCGGACAGCACGACGGCGTCGACGGTCTCGACCAGATTGTGCGGTTCGAGGAGGTCGGTCTCGCGTGTTCCCGGCGCACCGCCGAGAACCTGGACCGCCGCGACAGCCGGCCTCTCGCACAGCACTACCGTGACGCCGGATTTCAGCCTGGCGTCCGACGCATTGCCGACCGCCAGTCCCGACACGTCGGTGATCAGGTTGCGCGGCCCGGCCGTGAAGCTCATTGGCTTTCCACTTCGCGGAAAGCGCCGTCGGCGAACCGGAACAGCCGGTATGGAGTGCGGTCGAGGTCGCCTTTGCCGTCGAAGGCCAGATCGCCCAGCGCGGTCGCGTAGCCGCCGGAGGGTGTCCCTCCCGCCATGGCACGCGCGATCTCGACGGCGGCATAGGCCGGCAGGACATAGCCTTCAGGATTGACGCCTTGCCCGCGCAGCCCGTCGATCACGGCCGGATCGGCGACCTCCGACCACTCGGGAAGCCCGACCATCAGCGTTCCCTCGGCGATCGGCACCCCGCCGGAGGCGGCGCGCAAAGCCTCGCCGCCGGCGAACACCATGGTCGCGCCGAGGCCGCGCGCATCGCGCGCCATGATCGCGATGTCGTCGCGGTCGCCGCCGACGAAGACATGCGTGGCCCCGGCCTTGCGCAACCTGACCACCAGCCCGATCTGGTTTTCGAGCTGGGGCCGGAACGTGTCGACGAAGACCGGCTTCAGCGCCAGGCGCGACACCGCGGCCCGCAGGCGTTCGGCAAGCTCGCGCCCATAGATCGTCCCGTCGTCGACGATGGCGAAGAGATCGTCGCGCCACGCCCGCGGCAGCAGCGACGCCACGGCCTCGCCCTCCGCATCCGCCCGCGGCGCCAGCCTGTAGACGAGCCAGCCCGTCTGCGGCTTCGCATCGGTCAGCCTGTTGGTTCGGACGCCCGGCGTGATGACCGGAATCGCCGCATCCTTGAGGATCGGCAGCGCCGCCTCGATCGCGTCGGTACAGAGGAAGCCGACGACGATCGCAACGCCCGCTGCCACGAAGGCGCGTGCCGCCTCGGCGCCGCCGTCCGCACTGCAGCGGTCGTCGACCAGCGTCAGCGCGGCGTCGCCCGCCGCCGCCGCGGCCCCGGCGGCCAGTTGCCGCCCGAGAAGCTCGGAAGGCCCCGACAGCGGCGCGGCCACGCCGATGCGCAGAGGCTCAGCCGCCGCGGCGGCTGCCGCCGCGACCAGCAGGAGAGCAGCTATCGCGGCTCGGGCGCGCAACATGCGTGTCGGTGGACCTCTTTGCCGGGCGGGTGTTTCCGCCAGACTGGTAATGGCCGCCGCGCCGCCGCGCAACCGCGTTGTGCCAAGGGGATGCCCTGCCAATTCCTTGTGACGCGGACGTGATCGCCATATATAGCGGTCGATCGCCAAAATCCCGGGAACGCATAGTGCTGAAGAAAGCCGACGTCGAGCCGCAGGCCTATCGCGATGCGATGGCGCATTTTGCCGGCGCGGTTCATGTCGTCACCACGGACGGTGCCGGCGGAAGACGCGGCGCGACGATCATCGCCGCCTGCTCGGTGTCTGATGCGCCGCCGATGGTGCTTGCCTGCCTCAATCGGGAAAACCCGAAGAACGAGGCCTTCGTGCGCAACGGCTGCTTCGCGCTGAACACGCTGGCCCCGCACCAGGAACCGCTGGCGATCGGCTTCTCCGGCGTCACCGGCCTGGCGGTCGGCGACCGTTTCGCCCTTGGCCAATGGGACACGATCGCCACCGGCGCGCCGACGCTGAAAGGCGCATTGGCCGTCTTCGACTGTGAACTGGTGGAGACCAAGGACATGGCGACCCACCGCATTCTGTTCGGCAGGGTGACAGGCCTGCGCATCGGCGATAGCGTCGACGCGCTGCTCTATCACAACCGGACATACCGGGTGCTCTGAGCCCGAGGACGATGATGAGCGAGCAAAATCCCCGCGCGGTTCCGCAAAGCATCGACGAGACGGCCGAACTGCTCGCTTCGGCCGACTATGTCGCCGACCGTTCTCTGGCGACCGTGCTTTTCCTGGCGCTGCGGATGAAGCGGCCGCTGTTCCTCGAAGGCGAGGCCGGCGTCGGCAAGACCGAGATCGCCAAGGTGCTGGCGTCGGCACTCGGCCGGCCGCTGATCCGGCTGCAATGCTACGAGGGTCTCGATGTCTCCTCGGCCGTCTACGAGTGGAACTATGCGGCCCAGATGATCGAAATCCGCATGGAGGAGGCGGAGGGCAAGGTCGAGCGCAGCACGCTCGAACGCAACGTCTTCTCGGAAAAATACCTGATCCGCCGGCCGGTCCTGCAGGCGCTCGACGGCAAGCCGGGCGCGGCGCCGGTGTTCCTCATCGACGAGCTCGATCGTACCGACGAGGCGTTCGAGGCGTTCCTGCTCGAAATCCTCTCCGATTTCCAGGTGACGGTGCCGGAGCTGGGCACCATCAGGGCGGCCGAGCCGCCGATCGTCATCATCACGACGAACCGCACCCGCGAGATCCACGACGCCCTGAAACGGCGCTGCCTGTATCATTGGGTGGACTATCCGGATGCGGTGCGCGAACTCGAAATCGTCTCGCGCAAGGTTCCGCAGGCCAACGGCCGGCTTTCGGCGGAAGTGGTGCGCTTCGTCCAGAAGCTGCGCACGCTCGAGCTGTTCAAGGTGCCGGGCGTCGCCGAGACGATCGACTGGGCCAACGCATTGACGGAACTCGACAGAATCGCGCTCGATCCGGAGACGGTGTCCGACACGATCGGCGTATTGCTGAAATATCAGGACGACATCGCCCGCATCGAGCAGGGCGAGGGCCGGCGCCTTCTCAAGGAGGTGAAGGCGGAACTCTCGGCCGCGGAGTAGGCTGTGAAGCGGGACGGCGGCATACCCCCACCCCTTACCCCTCCCCGCAAGGGGGAGGGGGATCCTGAGACATTGGCGCCCCCCTCGCCCTCGCGGGGAGGGGTAAGGGACGGGAGTATGCCAGGCGACACACTTGCCGACCACGGAATTTCTGCCAGGTCCGCCGGCCGGCTCGCCGACAACATCGTCTTTTTCGCCCGCACGCTTCGCAAGGCCGGGCTGCGCATCGGGCCGGCCTCGGTCAAGGATGCGATCGAGGCGGTGCTCTCCGCCGGCATCGGCACGCGCGACGATTTCTACTGGACGCTGCACGCCGTGCTGGTCACGCGCCATGAGGACCATGCCGTCTTCGACGAGGCTTTTCGCCTCTACTGGCGGTCGCGGGAACTGGTCGAGAAGCTGCTCGCCATGTTCTCGCCGGTGGCGCCCGACCAGCGCGAGCGCCAAAAGCCGCGCGCCGCCGAGAACCGGGTCAGCCAGGCGCTGTTCGAGGGCCACGAGGGCCGCGGGCGCGAGGAAATGCCCGAGATCGAGGTCGATGCGCGCTTCACCGTCTCCGGAAACGAGATCCTGCGCGCCAAGGATTTCGCCCAGATGACCGCCGCCGAGATCGGCCAGGCGCGACGCCAGATCGAGGCGCTGCGCCTGCCGTTCGACCTGGTCGCCACCCGCCGCTACAAGGCCGATCCGCGTGGCCGGCGCGCCGACCCACGGGCGATGCTGCGGACCTCGGCGCGTACCGGCGGCGACCTCATCCTGCCGAAATTCCGGTCGCCGCGTCAGGTGCACCCGCCGCTGGTCGTGCTCGCCGACATCTCCGGCTCGATGAGCCAGTACACCCGCATCTTCCTGCATTTCCTGCATGCGCTTGCCGAGAAGCGGCGGCGGGTGCACACCTTCGTCTTCGGCACGCGGCTGACCAACCTGACGCGCCAGCTCAGGCATCGGGACCCGGACGCCGCGCTGGCGGACTGCTCGGCGGCCGTCAGGGACTGGTCCGGGGGCACGCGGATCGGCGACGCGCTGTCGGAGTTCAATCGCCGCTGGTCGCGGCGCGTGCTGGGGCAGGGGGCGGTCGTGCTCTTGATCACCGACGGGCTGGAGCGCGACGTGGTGGAGGGCCTTTCCGGGGAGATGGAGCGCCTGCACAAATCGTGCCGGCGGCTGATCTGGCTGAACCCGCTGCTGCGCTTCGATGGGTTCGAGCCGCGGGCCCGCGGCGTGCGGGCGATGCTGCCGCATGTCGATGAATTCCGGCCGGTGCACAATCTCAACGCCCTGGCCGATTTGTGCGCATCGCTCGGCGAGCGGCCGGCCGCCGAGCTCGATCCGCGGAGGTTCCTCCATGCAGGGACGCGCGCCGCATGAAGGCAATGAGAGGAGGAGCATGATGGGCGAGACATCCGCGGCGAGCGAGCCGCTCGACCCGCTGTTCATGGCCGAGGACTGGCTGGCGAACGGGCGCAAGGTCGCCGTCGCGACCGTCATCGAAACCTGGGGATCGGCGCCGCGCCCGGTCGGCAGCCATCTGGTGATCGATGCCGACGGCAATTTCCATGGCTCCGTATCGGGCGGCTGCGTCGAGGGCGCGGTGGTGACCGAGGCGCTCGATGTGCTGGCGGACGGCAAGCCGCGCCTGCTGGAGTTCGGCGTCGCCGACGAGACGGCGTGGCGCGTCGGCCTCTCCTGCGGCGGGCGAATAAAAGTCTATGTCGAGATGGTGGCCTAGCCATGGACTTGCTGTCGCTGAAGGCCCTCAATGCCGAGCGCCGGCAGCGCCGGGCCGCGATCCTGCTCACCGAGCTGACGAGCGGCACGGACCGCATCATCCGCGAGGAGGATGCGGTGGCAGGCGAATTGGGCGAGGCGGTGCGGAAGGCGTTTCGAACCGGCATCTCCTCCGTCGTCGCCGCCGACGGGATCGGCTATTTCCTGACAGTCGCCCTGCCCAAGCCCCGCCTGGTGGTGATCGGCGCGGTCCATATCAGCCAGGCGCTCGCCCCGCTGGCCAGGGTCGCCGGCTTCGACATGGAGATCATCGATCCGCGCACCGGCTTCGCCACGGCGGAACGGTTTCCCGACGTGCCGCTGCACGCCGACTGGCCGGAGACGGTGCTGCGGGGCAGATCGCTCGACGGCTACACCGCCGTCGCGGCCCTCACCCATGACCCGAAGATCGACGACCATCCTCTGAAGGCGGCGCTCGACGCGGGCTGCTTCTATGTCGGCGCGCTCGGCAGCCGCAAGACGCATGCCGCCAGGGTGGAGCGACTGAGGGCGGCCGGCGCGACGGATACGCAGATCGCCCGCATCCATGCGCCGATCGGCATCGACATCGGCGCCGTCAGCCCGCAGGAGATCGCCGTCGCGATCATCGCGCAAATCGTCCAGGCGCTGCGGTCGCGCGGCCTCGATGCCGTGGCGGGCCGCGCGGCATGAAGTTCGGACCGCTGGCCCTGGGGGACGCCGAAGGCGCGCTTCTGGCGCATGCGATCACCGCGGGCCGCCGCTACCCGAAGGCCCACCGGCTCACCGCATCCGACCTCGCCGATCTTGCCGCGGCAGGCGTGCACGAGGTCATCGCCGCGGTGCTGGATGCCGACGACGTCGACGAGGATACCGCCGCTGCGCGGATTGCCGCCCGGCTCGGGGCGGTTCACGTCGAGGCCAGGCCGGCCGCCACCGGGCGTGTCAACCTCTATGCGGCGGCGGACGGTCTGTTCGTCGTCGACAAGGCGGCCGTCGATGCGCTCAATGCGGTCGATCCGGCGATCACGCTGGCCACGCTGGCCGACGAGGTCGCGGTCGAGAAGGGCAGGATGGTCGCGACGGTCAAGATCATTCCGTTCGCGGTGGCGGCGGATCGCGTGGCGGCCGCCTGCGCGGTGCTCGATCGATCCGAGCCCTTCGCCGTGAGGCCGTTTTCGGCGCGGCGGGTCGGCCTGATCCAGACCGAGCTTCCGGGATTGAAGGAGAGCGTTCTCGCCAAGACCCGCCGGGTGACGGAGGCGCGGCTGGCGCGCTCCGGCAGTGCGATCGGTCTGGAGATGCGCAGTCCTCATGATGCCGGGCCGCTGGCCGAGGCCTTGCGCAACGTCCTGCGCGATCACGACATGGCGGTCGTCTTCGGGGCTTCCGCGCTGTGCGATTTCGACGATGTGATCCCTGCGGCGATCCGTCTGGCGGGCGGAGAGCTGGTGCGCGCGGGGATGCCTGTCGATCCCGGCAATTTGCTGGTGCTCGGGCGCGTGGACGGCAAGGTCGTTCTCGGCGCGCCGGGTTGCGCGCGCAGCCCGAAGGAAAACGGCTTCGACTGGGTTCTCGACCGCCTGCTGGCGGGGCTCGACGTCACTTCGGCCGACATCGCCGGAATGGGCGTCGGCGGGCTGCTGATGGAGATCGCCGCCCGGCCGCAGCCGCGCGAGGCGATCGACGATCCGCTCCCCGTGCAGGTCGACGCGATCGTGCTCGCCGCCGGCAGGTCGAGCCGGATGGGCGGCCCGAACAAGCTGCTCGCCCGCTTCGGCGACGAGCCCCTCGTCCGCCGCGTCGTCCATGCGGCGCTGGCGTCGAAGGCCGCCTCGGTGACCGTGGTTACCGGTCATCAGGAAGACCGCATCCGCGAGGCGCTGCGCGACCTGCACGTTTCCTTCGCACCGAACCCCGACTATGAGAGCGGTCTTTCGAGCTCCCTCAAGGTTGGGATCGCCGCTCTGCCGAAAGGGGCGACGGGTGCGCTGGTGATGCTGGGCGATATGCCGGACGTGGCCGGTGCCGATGTCGACAGGCTGATTTCGGGCTTCGTGGCGGCCGGCGGTCGCTCGGTGGTCCGTGCCACCCATGGCGGCAAGCGCGGAAATCCGGTGATCCTGCCGCATTCCGCCTTCGCGGGCGTCGCGGCGCTGAGCGGCGATACGGGCGCGCGCCACCTCATCGAAGCGGGTTCGGCGCCCGTCATCGATGTCGAGATCGGGCAGGGCGCGTCGCTCGACGTGGACACGGCCGAGGCCATGGCGGCGGCCGGCGGCGTGCTGCAGGGATGACGGCAGGGATGACTGCGCGGCCGCCAGACGGTAGAGGCCGGTGATGGGTGGGTTTTCATTCTTGGTCGGTCAGGTTTTCGTAGCACGACCGAGGGGGGCAACGAAGGGTGCCTGCATCGCAAGTCACTTCCGATGGGATTTGCCCCGCGCGGCGCTCGCCTTTGCACTCCTGCTGCTGCTCTCCGCCCCCGCCGCCGCCGATTCGCTCAAACCCTTCAAGGACGAACTGTTCGCCTATCCCGGCATATTGAGTGCCGAGCCCGACGGCGCCTACTCGGTCGTCGACTATAACGAGGCGCGGGACATTGATGCGCGCGATGAGGTGCCCGAGCGCAGGGTCAAGGCCAAGTACGTCTCCACGGCGGTCCGCAAGGTGCAGAAGGATCTCGTGCTGCAGTCGCCGGCCGGCAAGGTCCGCCATTTCGCGGTCGGAGCCACGGCCGGGGCCCACTACATCGCCGTCTACCTGCACGGCCAGGGCGGCAGCCGCAGGCAGGGCGTCGACGACTTCACCTTCGGCGGCAATTTCAACCGCATCAAGAATCTGATGGCGGCGAATGGCGGCCTCTATCTTTCGCCGGACTTTCCCGACTTCGGCGATGGCGGCGCCGCGCAGATCGCGGCGCTGATCGCCCACTATGCCGATGCGTCTCCGGGGGCGAAGGTGTATGTGGCATGCGGCTCGATGGGTGGCGGGCTGTGCTGGAAGCTTGCCGGCGATGCCTCGACTGCCGCGAAGCTGTCCGGGCTGCTGCTGCTGGGCTCGCATTGGGACGACGCATTCCTCTCCAGCCCCGCCTTCAAGCGCAGGGTTCCTGTGTTCTTCGGGCAGGGAAGCCGCGACACCGTTTTTCCGGTGGACAAGCAGGAGGCGTTTTTCCGCGAGATCCGCAGCCGCGCCAAAGGCTACCCGGCGCGGTTCGTCCGCTTCGAGACGGGCACGCACGGCACGCCCATCCGCATGACGGACTGGCGCGACACGCTCAACTGGATGATCTCGGTCGGTCCGTAGCAGGACGCGTCACGGGCCGGTGTGGAAGTCCAGCACCGTTTCCGGATCGATCTCGCCGTTGTACGAGGCATCGACATCGTATTTGACCAGGGTGAACTGGCCCTCGCGAAACATCCACAGTCCGCTCGAGGATGCGTCGGCGATGCCGCGCCATTTCGCTGCCGAGGTAATGGTCCTGCTGGCATCGTCGTAGAACGAATTCACCAGCTCGGCGCTGGTCGTATAGCCGATGATGCCGATGCTCTCGACCTTCTCGTCAGAATCCTCGCGCTCGTAGCGGATGTCGAGTTCCGGCTCGGCGAACTGGAGTTCCCGGACCCCGCCCTCCCGCTGGTAGAGATAGTAGACGTGGCTCTCATTGTAGGCGCTGCTGCTGCAGTTGAAGCGGAAGAGCCGGACCTCCTGCTCCTGTTCGTTCGGATCGTCCGATTTGTAGCGGTAGGCGATACGATGCTGCTCCGGCTCGTCGGTGGTTCCGTCGGCGCCGATCGCCGGGCAATTGCCGGCGTGCGCCGCCACGAAGATGCGGCGGGCGTCCGCCAATGCCGCGTCGTCGGCCGACGGGGCAGGGCCGTCACCGCATTTTTCGGGCAGGCTTGCCTCCATCGAGGTGTCGGAGGCGCGCAGCGAGCCGGTCTCGATGCTCATCGGCGTGAACACAGCGGCCTGGATCTGGGGATTCGACAGCCGGGCCGTGTAGCAGCCGGAGTAGACCTTCTCCGAACCATCCTTGCCATAGGCGGTGATCGCGACCGGTACCGAATAGAAGACGCTGCCGGCGGCACCCTCCTCGCTCGCAGCGCCGGTGACGACCGCCACGCTCTCCGTGTCGGCGAAACCCTTGGCGAAGGCTTCCAGGCTGCTCGAAGGCTTCTTCTCGCCGTAATAGCCCCAGGCGCGGGCATATTCCTTGCGGCCGATCGCATTGTAGTAGGATCTGATCAGGCTGGCGGCATCCGACCGGTTGTCGAGGTAGGCCGGCGGCCCTTCCTGAGCCGGCGCGGAGGTTGCCATGCAGGCGAGGGCGCATCCCGCAACCACCATTCTTCCGATCATCCGCGACTCTCCCCTTTGCCGTTGATCGTAACGCGGATTGCGGCACGTCGATGGCCCTTGCCGCCGTGGCGAGGTACGCCTATCTGCGCGCTGCCAACGGCGATCAGGGAGGATATTGTGGCAATCTCGATGTATCAGGCGAGCGTTCCAGTTTTTGCCGCTCGGCTCGAAGCACTTGCGAAGGTGTTGCACAAGGCGGACGCCAATATCGCGGATCGGAAGATCGATCCCGCCGTCATCCTGTCCTCCCGGCTGGCGCCCGACATGCTGCCGCTGCTGCGCCAGGTGCAGATCGCCACCGATCATGCGAAGGGAGCCTCCTCACGCCTGGCAGGTCGCGAGATCGTGCGCTTCGAGGACAGCGAGGACGGCTTTGCAGCGCTGCAGGACCGGCTGGGCCGGACGCTGTCGCTGCTGGCGAGCTTCACGCCGGACGAGATTGACGGAAGCGAGGAACGCCGGATCGAGCTCAAGCTCGGCGGACGTGAGATCGCTTTCGACGGCCAGCGCTACCTGCTGCATTTCGCCATGCCGAATTTCTATTTCCACGTGACGACGGCCTACGCCATCCTGCGGCACAACGGCGTGCCGCTCGGCAAGCTCGACTTCATGGGCGCCGCATGAGCTGGCACCTGCGGCTCAGCGGATGTGAACGGCACGATAGCGGGGGAGGCGCGGAAAGTCGGCGGGCCTGATCGTCAGCACCGACAGGTCGGGATCGACGAGACCGGCGCGGGCCGCCATCGGAAAGGGGTTCCGCGTGGCGGGGTTTGGCCTGGGGCGGGAAAACAGCTCGGTCGAGAAAGCCATGGTCGAGGCGCTCCGCTGATACCTCCCACGTCGGATATAGGCGATTCCGTGTGATTGTGCAGTGCAGCATAATGCAGGGCTGCCATGCAGGCGCCGGGATCGCGGCGTCATTTTTCCTTAACAATTGCATCGATTCGGCCGGTTTGTGCGCAACATGTGTTAACCGGATCGACATACTGTCTGGAACCGACGGATCGCTCGCCACTTCGGTGACAGGAGGCTGACGTGGCAACGATGGCATTCAGGAACTTTTCCGCCGTTCTCGACGCCCTGCCTGCGGGACCGCCGCCGGAGGATGATTTCGGCCGCGTTCCGACGGTTCCCTTCGACCATCTCGCCGTGGTCGACGAACTCCATTCAGGTCGGATCGTCATATCGCAGGATATGGTGGCGCAGGAATATCTGGACGCAGCCCGGCTGAGCGAGGCGGAATTGCACGCGCTGCTCGACGGGATCGTCATCGAGACGGGTCCCGCCTTGACCGCGAGGCTGTCGACCGACCCTGCCGACATCGCTCGGGAACTCGCGCTCGACGGTCTCGACCTCGACGGACTGACGCAGCTTCGCCGGCGGTTCGCCTTCGCCAACCATCCGGACCGGCTTGCGGCGCCGCAGCGGCAGATCGGCATGGTACGCATGCAGGTTGCCAACATGCTGATCGACGAAGCCTGCCGGCGGTTGCGCTGAGGACTTCACAAATCCGCAATCCCGGATAGGTTGAGCCCGCCCGGCGCAGAGTGGCGCGGGTCAGGGATTTCCGGAGATTGTCATGCAGATGCGCCAACTGGGCCGCACGGATCTTGTCGTGTCGCGTGTCTGCCTGGGTACGATGACCTGGGGGCAGCAGAACACCGAGGCCGAGGGGCACGCCCAGATGGACCGGGCCTTCGAGCGCGGGGTGAACTTCATCGACACGGCGGAGCTCTATTCGATCCCGCCGAAGCCGGACACCCAGGGCAGCACCGAGCGCATCGTCGGCACCTGGATGCGGGCGCGCAGAAATCGCGACCAGGTCATCCTGGCGACGAAGGTGGTGGGGCGCACCGCCAGTGACTGGTTCCGGGGGCGCCCGGCCAAGCTGGCGCGCGCCGACATCTTCGACGCCATCGACAAGTCGCTGCTGCGGCTTCAGACCGACTATGTCGACCTCTATCAACTGCATTTTCCCGACCGCCTCATCCCATGGGGCGCCAACCCGACGCGGGCAGGCGAGTGGCCGGCGCCGCGCGCCGAGGACGAGACGCCGATCGCCGAGACGCTGGCCGCGCTCGGGGATTTGGTGAAGGCCGGCAAGGTCCGGCATGTCGGCCTGTCCAACGAAAGTTCGTGGGGCGTGATGCGCTTCGTCTTCGAGGCCGAGCGCGGAACCGGCCCGCGGGTGGCGACGCTGCAGAACGCCTACAGCCTGGTCAACCGCACCTTCGAGGTGAACCTGGCGGAAGTCTGCGACCGCGAGGATATCGGCCTGCTGGCCTATTCGCCGCTCGCCCAGGGATATCTCAGCGGCAAATACGATCACGGCGCCCGGCCGGCCGGGGCGCGCACCACGCTGTTCAACCGCGGTCAGCGCTACGAGACCCCCAACGCCGCCGAGACCATTCTGGAATACAACGAACTCGCACGGAGTTTCGGCATCGAGCCCGCCCTGTTGGCCGGTGCCTTCGTGCTCAACCGGCCCTTCGTGGCCTCGAGCATCATCGGCGCGACGACGCTCGCCCAGCTCGACACGGCGCTCGACGCGGCAAATCTCCCCTGGACCGCCGACATGCAGCAGGCCGTCGACGCCATCCATCAACGCACCGGCAATCCCTGCCCGTAGAGGAGTCAGATCAGCATCAGGCCCTTCATGCTGACGTGACCCTTCTTGCCGATGATGATGTGGTCATGGACGGCGATGCCGAGGTTCCGGCCGGACTCGATGATCGTCTTGGTCATGTCGATGTCGGCGCGCGACGGCGTCGGATCGCCCGAGGGGTGGTTGTGGATCATGCCATCCATTACGCTAAGACATTGATCAATAAGCAAATAATGTAAATTTCATAATGACTGGTGCCGGAGAATGGGGGCGGTTGATCATGCGTGAACGTGACCGTCACGTTTGATCACCTAGGTGCTCGCCGTGTCCCTTGGGGCACGGCATTGCACTTTATTCTTTTCATCCCAGGCATCAAGCTCATCGAGGGGGTAGAGCACGGCCTTGCCGATTTTGACGAAGGACGGTCCAAGACGCATCGCGCGCCAATTCCGTAGGGTCCCAACCGAAATACCACCTCGGTAGCGCTCAGCTACCTCCTCAGGCGTAAGGTATTTGCTATCTGGCACTGCCGCCTCCTTCGGCAGCATGACCAAGGCCTTGCCGCCGCGTCTTGAGTTGATCATCGCGGTAGTTCTTTGAGGGGCGCTTCGGGTTTAATTTTAAGGGCCAAAGACCGGTGCCTCACGCTGCCGCACGGACATACATGCTGCGCCATTCGCCGCCGCGAAAGACGTTCCCGGCTCGGGTCGGAGAAACGGATACCGTATAGGCCACATAGGCGGGGTTGGACGAACTGCTTCCGTTGACTCGCCAGGTGCCGCGCAGATGCTGCGCAACGGTTATGTGGGCGATTTCGGGCCCGAGTTTCTGGCGGGTACGGCGGAATACGAAAGACGCGATTCCCTTCAAAATCCAGTTCCGAGAGGAGTGCCGGTTCGACCCCGGCCACCCGCACCATCATTCAGTGCTACCGTTGAAGGTGGAGACCACACGTTCGAGTCGTGTTCGGTGCGCTGTCTCTCTCCGAGATGGTCCAAAGTTATGGCGCTTGGCCGAGTCGTGACCCCGTCGTCGGATCATTCATCTACGTTGAACTAGCCAAAGCAGTCACCCAGCACACGGTGCTGGCTCGGCGTGCGGATCCCCGGAAAATGCGTACTCGTATTGGCTATCCCGGCAGAGCAAACTTTGAATAGTGCTGCCGGATATACGCCAGCTTCGGATCAATGTAGCTCTGACAGAAAGGCCTGCTCGGATCGGTGCGGTAGTAGTTCTGATAGCGCGCATCCGATGCCCTAAAGCCCACAAACGATAGAACTAAGGTGTGCACCGCCTCGCCAGTCTCTTCGCCCAAGCGGGCAATTGCTTGCTCAGCTTCATGGCGCTGGCTCTCTTCAAATATATAAATCGCACTGCGATATTTGCTTTGCAGCGATCGGGCTCGCTTGGCGGAGTGCGTTCTGAGATGGACCTCGGACAGCGTCGTCAAACCAATGACCGTGGGATCGAAGGTGACGATCACCCCCTCTGCCCAGGTGTTTGCCGGCGCCGTCGATTGTAGAAAACCCTGGTCGACCTGCGTGACGCCGCGCAACGCTTGGAAAACACCCTCGGTGCACCAGTGGCAGCCTCCACCAAAGCCGACCTTTGCCATCCTCAACTCCTGCGCAAAGGCAAAACGGCTAGGCCGGACCTATCGAGCTGGCTTACGAACGCGATGATACGCTGTCCGACATCGTCCGCCATTTCGACATGAGGGTAGTGCCCGGCGCCCGCGACAATCATGGTTCCGCCATTGATCCTCGAAGCCAAGCTCCGAGCTTCTTCGACAGGGTCCGGGAAGTCTGGATCCTTCGAGCCCATCACGATGAGGCTTGGCACGGAGACTTCGTCTAGGAACGCTGCGGTGTCGGACTTGCCCGTGTCGTCGAAGGCTATCCTACCGCCCTCTGTCTGAATAAACTGGGTCTGCGCATCGTTAGACGCCATGAAACGATCCGATCCGTTGAGCAGCAATCCTATCGGCTGACTTCGAAAAGAAACCACGCACGGCGTTCCGCCTCGTCGGTCCAGGTATCGATCAGGCCGGAGGTCGCATTGTCCTTCGCCTGATCGGCGACGTCCTTTGCGCGACGCAGCGACTCGACCATATGAAGATTATCAGCGCGCAATTCCGTCAGCATGTCCTGCGGCGTGACGAACTCCGCGTCGTTGTCCTTGATCGTCTGGTGGCGGGCGATATCGCCGATCGATCGGATGGTCGTATTACCGGTCTTCCGGGCGCGCTCAGCCATAGCATCGGTAGCAGCGAGGATCTCCGCGGCTTGCTCGTCGAGAAGCAGGTGGTAGTCCCTGAAGTACGGGCCCGAGACATGCCAATGAAAGTTCTTGGTCTTGAGGTAGACCGCATAGCTGTTCGCCAAAATGATCTTCAGCGCATCCGCGACCGTCATGGTCGCGCTTTCGTCCAGGTCAGAAGGTGAAGGCGCGGTTGCAGCACTGGAGTTTGTCATCGCTTGGACTTTCTCGATCATGGCTTGCACAACAGACCAGCGCCGATTCTTTCGCACGCTAAGGTACAGAAAATGAATTTACGTCAGGATGAAGTCCAATGACCTGTAACTATAGTTTCGATAGTTCAGGCGACCAGAAACGAGCCTAGGGGCCTAGGTTCGCGCCCATCACGGTCACCACGTTTAGCGGTGAAGCCAAGCTCATGCGTCCGGTCGAAAGTGGAGCACGAACGCCACGACCTTTTCTGCGGACATCTCACACGGCTTGAGTGAAGCCTTGCCCGCTGAGACGCGGTACAGGTTGAAGCTAACGATATCGGTTCCAGCCAGCTCTCGGGCAAAAAGGCTGTTACGTCGGCCATCTTTGGAGCGGCGGACTGTAACGCCGAAGCGCCGGGCTTTGTAAGTGCCCCCACTATATCCGTCCGGTAGCTTAGCGAAAGCCGTATCGAATTCTTTCTCCTCCATTTCACGTCACTGGTGGCCGTCCGATGGCGAGCAGCTGGTCGAGCCCGCCTCTGGCATCGAGGGCATGGAGTTCGTCAGAGCCGCCCACATGCGTGCCGTTGATGAATATCTGCGGCACGGTCCTTCGACCTGAGACGTCGATCATCGCTTTTCGGTTTTCCGCACTAGCCTCGATGTCGACTTCCGTGAACGCTACCCCCTTTTTTGTAAGCAGCGCTTTCGCTCTGCGGCAGTATGGGCACCAACTCGTGACATAGAGGAGGACTTCTGGCTTCATTTTGCATCTCCAATCGTTGACGCGTGACGTGAGTCCTTCGCGGCAGAACCTAAGTATCACCGCGACTCTCGAACGGCTGGGAGCGAGGGCGCAAAACTACGTGACGGCTGATTTGAGGCAGGCCGCAAGATCCAGGTCATCACGCAGCCATTTTCCTGACCGCATCCAGCACCCGGTCTTGCCGGTATGGCTTGGAGAAGAATGGAATATCCGCTGGGACAACAGCTTCTTCCGGCCACGGCCTTCCGGACGTGATTATGATCTGAATGGTCGGCCATTTGTTTCGAATACGGATGGCTAGCATGATGCCGTCGATGCCGCCCGGCATGTCCACGTCGGTGAAGACGACCCGGATGTCGCGCCGTTCTTCCAAAGCCACGAGCGCAGCAGAGGCATCTGATGCTTCCAGCACTTCGAAGCCGGCTTCTTCAATCATGTCCGATGCAAAGAGACGGAGAAGTGGCTCATCTTCCACGACAAGCACGACTGGTTTGTTCATTCCACACACGTACTCCATCAAGCCTGGACCAACTGGCGCATAGAGGCATGCAGGTCCGCCGCGAGGCCTTCTGGATCGAAGCGAAGATCGACGCCACCAGTACCGACCAAACCAATGCTGATTAGCTTTGAGCCGAAGCCTTTACGCGTCGGCGGCACAACGGGAGGTCCGCCCCTCTCTCGCCACTCGATCTTCAGCAGATCGCCGTCCTGGCTGTCTTTGACGCCCCAAGACAGCGACACCTTCCCATAGTCATTCGTCAGAGCGCCGTATTTGCAGGCGTTCGTCAGAAGTTCGTGCACGATGAGGGAAAAGGACAGCGCCGCTCTTGGCCCTAGCGCCACGGGCAATCCGGTCATTCTAACCCGATCCGAAAATCCGATCGCGTCTATGACGGTCGCCGCAACAGCTTGGAGATCAGCCTGTGTCCAGCTTGTCTGGAGCAGGGCGTCGTGTGCTGCGCTCAACGCCATCAGCCGGCGCTCGAAGGCATAAACAGCATCGCGGTCGGTGACGGTTCGCAAGGTTTGGCTCGCGATAGCCTGAACCATGGTGAGCGTATTCTTCAGGCGATGCGCGATTTCACCATTTACGATGTGCTGGCGCTGCTCGGCACGATGCCGAGCGACCCCTGCTTCAAGTCGGTCTGCAGCGCTCCGCAAGAATGCAATCTCTTCGGCAGGCCATAGCCGGGGGGTGCCGCAATGCACAAAGAAAACGGCAATTGTCTTGCCCTGATCGCGCACTGGCATGTCGATCACTGCGCGAATACCAATACGCAACGCGCCATCGAGATTGTGCAGCGCGCGCTCGTCAGACAGGGCGTCCCTAACTATCAGAGGGTCGCCATCGACAAGTGGCTTGTGCAAACTCCCAAACTCGTCAAGCCGGTGTCGACCGGCGATGCTCATCACACCCGGTGCGGTCCAGTGTGTTTCAACGTTGATCGTCTCAACGTCATGGTCGACGGTTCCAAACCCGGCTCGGTCCGTGGCGAGGGTCCGACCAACGATGGCAGAGGTGCCAGACGTCATCTCCTCTGTGCCGCTACTGCTGCGGATTACCTCACCGATCTCAACAAGAGCGGTCTGGAGTTCAGTTAGGCGCTCGCTAGCCTTGGCGATTCGACGCAGTTCGAGATTCTCGCTGGCGAGACGGGCAAGCGCCTGGAGCATCGCCCTTTCCATCTCGCTCAGCCCTGCCGGCCGCGGAGCTGTATCGATAACACACAGCCGACCGACTACCGCCCCGGATCGAAGGACAAGCGGCGCGCCAGCATATGCCCTGAAGTGCTTTTCGCCGGTGACAAGTGGATTGCGTTTCGTTCGCGCATCGGCTGTCAAATCGACGATCTCTAGGAGGTCGCCTTTATCGATGTCGATCCGACAGACCGAATGTTCGATATCCGTCTCGCACACGTCGAGCCCGTACTTGGCCTTGAACCATTGTCGGTCTGTGTCGAGAAGCGTAATCAGAGCGATAGGAACGCCACAGGCCTTGGCCGCAACGAACACGAGATCGTCGAAGGACTGCTCGTCCGGTGTGTCGAGAACCATGAGTTCAGCAAGCGCCTTCGCTCGCTGAACCGCCCCCACGTCGGCCGCACTGGCGCTCAGGCTCAGCACGTCAATGTCCTTGCACGCGAGGCGGCCACTGCCGCGCCGATGTCCCAGCCTCACGCGTCACTGCAGCATCGCCACCTTCGACGATGAGGACAATCTTGCCTTGAATATGACCCGCCTCAGCACGCTCGTGGGCGGCAGCCGCTTCCGAGAGGGGGTACGTGCTATCGACCGCGACGCGAACGGTCCCGCTGTCCAGCAATCGGCCTAACTCGGCGAGTTGGGCTCCGTTGGATCGGACCTGTGTTGCAGAGACCGTAACGCCAAGGTTAGCGGCTTCATCGTGTCCCTCGAAGCCAAGCGGAAAGATTGGAAAAAGCGCGCCGCCGCGACGTATCGAACGCAAGAAGCGACTGGCTGTCGGGCCACCTACTGCATCGACGACGAGGTCCACCTCGCGCACCGAGTCTTCCGCCTTGATTTTCGTGTAGTCGATGAATTCGTCGGCGCCGAGATCGCGCAGAAATGTCTCGTGTCGGCTTGACGCGACAGCTATCACGCGCGCGCCCTTGTGTTTTGCTAACTGCAGTGCGAGGTGACCGACACCGCCGCCGGCGCCATTGATCATGACGCTTTTGCCTTCCAACGGGACCGGGTCGTGCCTCCCGGGCTGCAGGGGATTGGGTTCGCTATGACCCAGCTCTATCAGGTACTGCCACGCGGTCAGTCCCGACATCGGCGCTGCAGCGGCATGAACATGGTCGAGGCCGCGAGGTTTTAGCGCCAGATCTGATGCCGGTGCCGAAACGTACTCCGCATATCCCAGGCTTTCGCCAAAACTTGGGAATCGGATCATTCCAAAAACTTCGTCACCCGGCGAAAACGCTGTGACATCTGAGGCGACAGCCTCAACGATCCCAGACACGTCCGAGCCGGGTATGGCCGGCAACTCGATCGACGGTCTCCACTCGGGGGGCAGCGCCTTGTACCCTTCTCTGAGATACCAATCTGGAGGATTGAGGCCAGCCGCATGCACTCGGACGAGAACCTCGCCTGGCCTGACGGCGGGCTTTGGAGCATCCTCGTAGCGGAGTACGCCGGGAGCACCGAATTCGTGGAAGCGGATTGCCTTCATCAATATCCTCCGGTCAAACGCGTTCAAGAAGAGCAACGGTGCCCTGGCCGCCGTCAGCGCAGATGCTGACGATCCCTCGCGACCCAACCGGCAGGGCCCACAGTTCCTTCACCGCTTGGCTAAGATCGCGCGCGCCGGTCGCCCCGAAGGGATGTCCGATGGCTACCGAACCGCCATTGGGGTTGACTCGATTCCAATCGAACTCGCCCATGGCGGCCTCGACGCCGGCCTTTTCGCGTACCCAATCCGGATCGGCGATGGCCGCGACATTGGCCAACACCTGGGCAGCGAACGCTTCGTGGATCTCCCACAGAGCGATGTCGGAGAAGCCGAGGCGATGCCGCGCGAGCAAGCGCGGTATCCCGTAGGAAGGCGCCATCAGGAGCCCTTCCGAATGGAGGTCGACTGCCGACACTTCGTAGTCGACGAGCCGCGCGAAAGGCGTACCGGCAGGGAGTCTCCTCAGACCCGCGTCGTTGGCAACCCAGCAGCCGGCCGCTCCATCGGTGATGGGGGAACTGTTGCCGGCCGTCAGGCTGCCCTGTCCGCTCTCCCGATCGAAGGCTGGCTTTAGGGCGGCGAGGCGCTCGGCAGACGTATCTGCTCGCGGGTTCGCGTCGCGCGCCAACTCCGGCAGAGAGATGACAAGGTCGTCGAAGAAGCCGTTGTCCCAACCGGCGACGGCTCGCTGGTGGCTCTTCAGAGCCCAGTCGTCCTGAGCTTCGCGCGAGACACGCCAAGCTTTGGCGGTCTCTTCCATGTGATCGCCCATCGTCCGACCGGTGATACGGTTGGCCCACCCCTTGGTTGGGAGCACGAAGTCGCGCGGCGTCAGCGATTGCAGCGCCGAAAGTGCCGCGGCCGGATCCTGCCCGAACAGATCGGTCAATCGCTTGGATGCTTCAGCGGTTAAGGCGAGCGACGGCCTGCTCATGACCTCTGCGCCGCCGACCATTGTCAGGTCTGTCCCGCCACCAAGTAGTCCTGCCGCAGCGAAGGTTGCAGTCATGCTGGTCGAGCACGCTAGGACAACGGAGAACGCGGGGATGCTGGGGTTGAGCTTGGCGTCCAGCCAAACTTCCCGAGCGATGTTGCTCCATCCCAGGTTGGGTATGACGGTTCCCCAAACAGCCAGATCGGGCTCGGCTAAATTCGCCATCGCATGAACCACGGGCACGGATAACGAGACCGCGTCGTAGTTCGCCAACGCCCCGCTACCTCGACCGAAGGGTGTCCGCAGCCCAGCCGCGACGAAAACAGGTTCAGCAAAGCGACTCATACTGATCTCCTGGGAATCGGAAGTTGAAGAAGGATGAGCGTGGGCGGTTCGCTGCGTTTAACCACCATAGCGCTCAGTCTTGATGATTGAGGGGTCGAGGCCTGCCGAGAGCGCACCGTCCGTTGCGATGTTGACGAAGCCGTTGGAGCCGCAGACGAACACCTGCGAAGGGTTTCGGCCGAGACGGGAGATTGTCTCCTTGACCATCAAGCCGTCGATGCGCCGATCAAAGTCCGACGCGCGCAAGGGCGCCTCGCGGGTGATCGCCAGCGCCAAGCTGAATGCTGGATCGTCCGTTTCAATTGAGTGCAGTTCCCTGGAGAACAGCACGTCTTGGGCGGTCCGCGCCGACAGGAGCAATGCAACTGGGACCGTCTGCGCTAGGGATCGGCGCTGGCGGATCATCGACATCAGCGGCACCACGCCGGAGCCCGCCCCAATCAGTAGGACTGGCTCGTCGGCAGGCTCCGGCCATAGGAAATGGCCACCGAGCGGCCCACGGAGTTCGATCTCGTCGCCGGTTGCTGCGATATCATGGAAGAACGGTGAGACCTCGCCATCGTGAAGGCGCTCGATGGCGAGTTCGAGGATCGGAGATGAAGCGGGCGACGAGGCGATCGAATAGCTTCGCATCGCGGTGTAGCCGTCGGGCGCGGTCAGACGGACATCGACGTGCTGGCCCGCGACATGAGCGAACGGGTTCCCCAACCGCAGGAAGAAGCTCTTGATACTCGGAGTCTGTTGGACGATTTCTTCGATGAAGCAGGACTGCCAAAACGCGGGTTGCGCGCCGATCTCAGTCATGGGTGTATCTCTGCTCGCGCCAAGGATCGCCGTAGATGTGGTATCCACGCAGCTCCCAGAAGCCGGCTTCATCACGCGTTGTGAATTGCAGCGCGTTCACCCATTTTGCGGACTTCCAGAAGTATAGGTGAGGAACGAGGAGGCGCGCCGGTCCTCCATGATCGCGTGGAAGTGGCTGGCCCTCGTAGTTCAGAGCGATCATCGCCTTCCCCGACAACATGTCGGCCAAAGGAACATTCGTCGAATACCCGTCGTAGCAATGCGCCAAGACGAAGTCGGTTGGCCGCTCAATCCCTGCTGCCGCAAGGATGTCCTCGATGAGCACGCCCTCCCATGCAGTATCGAGCTTGGACCAGGACGTCACACAGTGAATGTCTTTGGTCACCTTCGTTTTAGGCAGGGCGTTGAACTCGCCCCAATTCCAGACCTTAATGGGTCTCGGGCCGATCTTGACCGTGAACTTCCAGTCGGATGTCTCAATGCGCGGCGTCGGTCCCGCTGTCAGAACCGGAAAATTTTCAACGAGGTGCTGACCAGGCGGGATTCGGTTCGAGTGGTCGCCGCCTGAACCGCGGCCGGTAAAACCTCTGGTGACCATGTCGAACCCCCTTGCTTGTCACGACAGACCGGAGCCGGGTTCATTACAGACTATTAGGTACAACAACTTCGCGCAAGCAAAGGTCGAGCTTTCCGATAGGCTGAATCTTGGATCACCGGCGTGTTCTACGATACAACAATAGTTTCGCCCGCTATGAGCTGCGACGATTGCATAGATACTATAGCGGCATATCGCCAAGTTTGACCAATGCCTGTTCGCTATAGTTTCGATAGCTTTTTGCAAGAGTCGCAACTGCGTTCCCCTCGGCAAACTGCCAGGGTATGCTCCCTCGCGCACACGCTTCGCTGCGAGCGTGGATGCGCGCTGCGCGACAATGAAAGATCGAGATGACCATCCAGACCGAGATCATCGGTGCGCTCAACGTCTCCGTTTCATTCGACGCGCGACGTGAGACGGTAGGCCGGACCAGGTTTCTTAGCGACTACCTGGAGAGATCGGGTCTTCGCGCATTCATCCTGGGCATCAGTGGAGGTATCGACTCTCTCACTGCAGGTCTGCTTGCGCAGTCGGCTGTGAGGACACTGCGCGAGCGCGGTTACGACAGTGCATTCGTGGCAGTCCGATTGCCATACGGCACGCAGGCCGACGAAGCCGACGCGCAACTTGCCCTGCAAGCGATCAAGCCCGACCGAACAGTCACGATCGATGTGAAACCGGCGACGGACAATATCTGGCAAGAGGTGTTGAATGCTGGTCTCGCCCCCGCAGATTCGAGCGAACGCGATCTCGTTCTCGGGAACATCAAGGCGCGTCAGCGCATGGTGGCGCAATTCGCACTTGCAGGCAGCTTGCGGGGTTTGGTCATCGGGACGGACCATGCTGCGGAGGCGGTGATGGGATTCTTCACTAAGTTCGGCGATGGAGCAGCCGACCTCTTGCCGCTAGCGGGCCTGAACAAACGGCGCGTGCGCGCGATAGCATCGTACTTAGGCGCACCGGCAAAGCTGATCGGCAAGGTTCCTACCGCAGACTTGGATGATGGCGCGCCGTTGCGACCGGACGAGGATGTCTATGGCGTGACCTACGACCAAATCGACGATTTCCTCGAAGGTAAAGCCGTGAATGAGTCAGTTGCGGGGACGATCGCAAGCGCATACCGCGCGACGGCGCACAAGCGCGCGCTCCCTGTGGCGCACAGCTCGAGAAGTGGCCGTCAAGAGCGCTGAGGGAGAACCGCCCCACCAACGGGGTACGTGGTATGGAAACTATACCGAGCAGCTATTGGTATTGTGGATCGTAACAATTCATAGTTGCTGCTGCGGAAATCTTGGTTTCCTGAGGCAAGGATCGGACGAAAACTCGATCGAATCGATCAAGAGACCTCAAGCCAAAGAGCGCAGATCAGGACAGCAGTTCGCCTGCCGCCGCAATGCTCGGCCAGACATCGGGCTTCTGCATTGAGGTTGGAGAAAGCGGATGAGCGCTACCGGAGCACAAGCGCCCGAGCTTCGTGTGCAACATTGGATCGGCGGAGACGGACACCGCCTTGACGTGCCCCTCAAGCTCTCAGACATCGGTAGCGGACCGAAGATTCTGTTCGCGTTCCAGCACTGGTGCCGTGGTTGCCATTTGCATGGCTTTCCCACGCTTCAAAGATTGCATGGGGCGTTGGAATCCAGAGGCGTCGGGTTTGCGGTCGTCCAAACGGTTTTCGAAGGCGCGCAAGAGAACACATTCGAAAAACTGCGCGTCAATCAGCTCCAGTACGGCTTACCTGTCGCCTTTGGTCACGACGAGCCACCACCAGGTGCACCGTTCCCAACGCTCATGGGGGATTATCATACCCGGGGAACGCCTTGGTTTGTGGTGATCGATGCCGATGGCTACATTGTCTTCTCTGACTTCCATCTAGAAGCAGATCGTCTTGTGGCGGAACTGGAGCGGGCGTGACGCTATGCCGCGTTGGCTGATCCTCACCGGGACTCACATCCTCGTCATGTCCATAGGCTTCGCCGGTGGGATCTATCTGCTGCCGATCCTGACTGCGCCGCCTGCGCCCACTGAAGCCGCGCTCCAGAGTTCTGCTTCGAAAGCGGTCTACGTGGGGCGGTTTGCACGCGATCTTAAGGGCAGTGATCTACTGCACTGGGGTGACGGAGAGGTTCGTGTCGCGCCCGATCGGATCGTGCACCTTGGGCGTCTGTCTCCTGGTCCGGATTACAAAGTCTACCTCGCGCCCCGGTTTGTAGACACCAAACAGGACTTCCTTGAAGCCAAAGGCTCTTCAGTTCTGCTGGGAGATGTGAAGACCTTCGCTGGGTTCATCGTGGCGGTGCCAAGAGGCGTCGACGTTGACGATTACAGCGCAGTTGTCATCTGGTGCGAGGCGTTTGATCAATTCATCAGCGCTGCGGAGTATCGAGTTCCGCGACAGGCTCTGAAATGAGCCAGGCATTGGACAACGTGAAGGCTGCTTGCACGCGTGGTCTCGTCCTCGCGCCAGTAGCCGCCTTGCTGTTGAGCGTCGCCATCTTGCTGCTCGGCAACGGGCTGCTGGGCACGCTTTTGATCGTCAGAGCTGGTCAGGAGGGCTTCTCGGCCGCCGCGATCAGCGCGATGATGTCGTTCTACTTCGCAGGCTTCACGATTGGCGCGCTGGTTTTGCCTCGCATCATTGTGTCGGTGGGGCACGTACGGACCTTCGCCGGCTTTGCGGCGATCGCATCGATGACCGCCCTTCTCCATGTAGCGTTCGTAAATCCGGTAGCTTGGATGCCGCTTCGGCTCGTGACCGGCTTCGCATATGCGGGAATGATCCTCGCAACGGAAAGCTGGCTCAATGCCCACGCGGTTCAATCCACACGCGGTCAGCTTTTGTCGATTTTCGGCGTTGTCTCCATGGGTTCTTGGGCGACCGGACAGGCGCTCCTCAACATCGCTCCACCCGCCGATGTTACACTTTTCCTCATCGTCTCGCTGCTGATATCTGCCGCAGTGGTTCCGATCACTCTACTCCCCAGTCATTCGCCGGCCGACGTACGGCACGAGTCGGTTGCATTCAGGGATCTCTTTTCTGTTTCGCCCTTGGCGTCGATCGGCGTCTTCTTGGCCGGGCTGGCCATAGGCGGCTTCTGGGGCATGGGGCCTAATTTCGCGCAAAGGATTGGTCTCGACGTCGCCGGCATCTCCGCCTTCATGGCCGCGGTTCTCGGAGGAACGCTTGTGTTGCAATGGCCGCTCGGTTGGCTCTCCGACCGGGTGTCCAGGAACCTGGTCATCGCAGGAGCGGCGCTGGCATCCGCCGTGGCAGCCATCGGCGTGTCGGTGGCGGCAGACGCCCCTTTGCCCGTCCTTCTTGCGGCGGGAGCGCTCTTCGGCGGTTTTGGCATCCCGATCTACTCGCTGTGTCTCGCCGCCGCGAACGACGACCTTCCTCCAGGGCGGCTGCTCGGCACCGCGCGAGGGCTTCTGCTGCTCAACGGGATCGGAACGGCGGCCGGACCACTTGTCGGGGGCGTGGTGATGGATCGTGTCGGGCCTGGTGGGCTGTTCGTCTATGCTGCTGTCCTGCTGACCATGCTAGCGGTGTTAGCGGGCCTACGCGGTCGCTCTCGCTCCGCAATCGAGGTAAAGGCGACACGTTGTCCGAGTACGCCGATGATCACCGCCTCTCTCGATGCGATGATACGAACCCAGGACGAGCCGCAGAGCGTTCGGAACTAGCGCTGCGGCCCCGGCGACCGTTTGCTATGAGACAGCTTCGACCTTCAGCTCTCGGCCGTTGAATTGAACCGTCTCGCCAGCCTGAGCCCCGTCGATTACCTCGAAGATCGGCGCCATCGTCGATATGCCCATAAGCTCGCGCCCATGGCAGACGAACTTGTCCGTTGACACCGCGACGACGAAGTAGCGACCCGACAACTTGATGACCGCCCCTTCTGTAACCGCCGTCTTCGGTCCGAAGTCGATTGTTCTCAGCTTGTCGAGCTTGTCGGCGTAATCGTCCAGCGTATCGTCGAGCGCCTCGGCGAAGTCGCTCGCGATCTCGGCTTGTGCCTGTTCGTCGTTCTCGATCGGCTCGCTCCGATCCAAGCGAGCGGTGGAAACATAATCGAGATACTTGTCGCGAGCGCTCTGCAGAGCAGCGGTCTCCAACGACAGCATCGTTTCCCGGATGTGGTCCTTATTCCAATCCATCTGCACCTCGTTGCATTGCAATTTGAAATGATAAGCCGATCTATCGAAGCAAGCCGTTGAAAGGCCGCGTTCCGCAGCCGGCACCGTTATTCTTCGATGATGACGTCTTCGCCCTGGTAGGGGATTCTGATCAGCCGAGGATCCCGAATGATGCTGGTCACGAGCCAGACATACGTCTGTTCTGCGGTATCGAAGCCGAGAATGCTGAATGCGCCCCCGAACGGGCATGCCGGAAAATCGGGGAAGCCTTCTCGAAGAACGTAACGCTCGGGTTCGCGATCGAATTCGGCCTTATAGACCTTCCGCAGCCCATGCTTGCTCGGAACGCCTTCGTCGCCTGCAGGCGTTATCTCACGATGTTCCAGGAGGCGCTCGGAAAGATCACGGTGGCAAATCTCGTCGAACACGTCGAAGGCATCAATCAGCAAACCTTTTCGCTCGGTCGCGGGATCGGTGATCGCGTAGATGTTCGAAGCATCTTCGGCACCGTCCCCGCTTTCGAGACGCAGCGCTGCGTCGACGCGAATGGAGCATGGATCGAGCATCGATCCCAGTTCGAGATCGACTAGGTTGCCGTCCTTGACGCGGTACTCGCGGTCATAGCCCTTCGCGACGAAGGTCTGCACTGCTTCTAGAACGTCGGTCACTTGGGCGGTCATTGATGCACCTCGAGTTCACGTTGGGACGGAAGGGCGGCTGTGGACGGCGCGCGGCAGCCTGCTGGATCTAGTTGAGGCTCGCGCGCAGCGATCACAGCCACTTGGCCTTCTTGAACCGCACGAACAGGAAGAGGCAGAACATCAGCATGACACCGAGCACGACGAAGTAGCCGTAAGCCGTGTCCAGTTCCGGCATGTTCTTGAAGTTCATGCCGTATATGCCTGCAATCGCTGTCGGCACTGCGAGGATCGCGGCCCATGCCGCAAGTTGGCGTGTGACGACCCCGATTCTTTGCGCTTCGAGAAGGCTGCTGAACTCGAATACAGTGGATAGCACCTGCAGGAGGCCATCGACCATGGACTGGACACGATCAACATGGTCGGCAACGTCGTTGAAGTAGGGCCGCACCTCAGCGCTGATGCAGGGAAAGTGTCCGCGCACGAGCTTGCGCACCAGTTCGGCCATAGCGCCAAGGGTGCGCTGAAAGCGCGTCAGCTCGCATCTCAGGCCGAAGATGCGAGCAACGTCCTCTCGCCCAAGGAAGTCGTCGAGCGACCGCCTCTCCATCGCAAGTACGTCATCCTCGATCATTTCGAAGATGGGCAGATACTGATCCACGATCCGGTGAAGGATCGCGTGGAGGACGTAATCGACGCCTTTTCCGAACTGGGCGGGCGAACGCTCGAGTTGCTCTCGAAGGTTGCCCAATGCACCAGCGTTGCCGTGGCGAACGGTGATAAGATGGTTATGGCCAGTAAAGATCGCCGTCTTGCCGTAACGTATGCGGTCCCCGACCAGCTCAGCTGTCTGGGCGACGACGTAAAGCTCGCCGTTATAAACTTCGAGCTTGGGCGGGCATATCGGGTGCATCGCGTTGTCTATCGCCAAAGGATGCAGATTATAGGTCGCCTGAAGCGCCCTCAGTTCGTTGACGGAAGGCTCGCTGAGCCCAATCCAGCAGAAGCCCGAACGGTTCTTGTCGAGCTCGACGCGTTCGTCGATAGCCACTTCTCGGATACGCCGACCCTCGTTGTAGTAATATGCAGCGATGACACTCATGCTGATCTCGCCGGCATGAGCAGCCCACGTTGGACTGCTGGGCGCGCAAGGCCGCGATCCAGCCACGCTCGGACATTCGAATGATCGCTAAACCGCAGTAGGTCGCCGGCATCGTAGGCGCCAACCAGGGCGTTCACCCAACCGAGGGTCGCAATGTCAGCAATGGAGTAGTCGTCAACGATCCAGCTGCGCCCGTCCAACTGGCGATCCAAGACGCCTAGAAGACGTCTGGACTCGTCGGCGAACCGCTGCTGAGGCCGCTTATCCTCGTAGTCCTTACCGCCCCAACGCAAGAAAAAGCCGAGTTGACCGAACATTGGGCCAATCGCCGACATCTGGAAGAATACCCAGCTTAGCGCCTCGTAGCGCTTGGCTGATGCTCTCGGGACGAGCTGGTCGGTCTTCTCGGCCAAATAAACGAGGATCGCACCGGATTCCCAAACGCCGAGCGGCTTACCGTCCGGGCCCACTGGGTCGATGATCGCAGGTATGCGGCCATTCGGGTTTAGTGAAACGAAGGCCGGATCTTTGCTTTCGTTTTTAGAGATGTCGATAAAGTGCGGCTCGTACGGCAGGCCGATCTCCTCGAGCATGATCGAGACCTTGACGCCGTTGGGCGTGGGCGCGGCGTAGAGCTGCAGAAGGTCGGGGTTGGATGCCGGCCAGCGTTGTGTGATCGGAAACGAAGAAAGGTCTGGCATGATGTGGCGATCCTAACAACTCGATGGCTGAGGAGCGGTCTGACCGCTTGATTAGCTGGGTTTCAGACCCGCACCATCAGTGGATGCGGGTCCGATGGTGCGACCCAGGGGCTCAGCCGCAATTGTCGCTGCAGTTATTCCGCTGCCGCGCCGGCCTCAGCCTGGGTGTCGCCAGCGTCTTTACGCTTCGGGAGCACCCAGTTAGCGCGCGGGAAATGACAGGTATATCCGCCCGGCCTCTTCTCCAGATAATCCTGGTGCTCCGGCTCTGCTTCCCAGAAGTCACCCACGGGCTCGACTTCGGTGACGACCTTGCCGTCCCACAGTCCGGACGCGTCGACGTCGGCTATCGTATCTTCGGCGATGCGCTTCTGCTCCTCGTCGACGTAATAGATGCCAGACCGATAGGAGAGGCCGCGGTCGTTGCCTTGGCGGTTCTTTGTCGTCGGATCATGGATCTGGAAGAAGTATTCCAGGATATTACGGTAGCTCGTCACTGTCGGGTCGAAGGTGATCTCGATCCCCTCTGCATGAGTGCCATGGTTGCGGTACGTGGCATTCGGCACGTCGCCACCGGTGTAGCCGACGCGGGTCGAAACGATGCCGGGCTGCTTGCGGATCAGATCCTGCATTCCCCAAAAGCATCCGCCAGCGAGAACAGCGCGCTGTTGCATGTTAGGCCTCCTCTACTTGGTCGAGATATTCGCCATAGCCCGCGGCTTCCATCTCATCGCGCGGGATGAATCGAAGTGATGCCGAGTTGATGCAGTAGCGCAGGCCGCCGCGGTCGGACGGCCCGTCCGGAAACACGTGGCCAAGATGGCTGTCGCCGTGCACCGAGCGAACCTCCGTCCGGACCATGCCATGCGAGCTGTCTCGCACTTCGTTCACGTGAGCCGCGACGATCGGCTTGGTAAAGCTCGGCCAGCCAGTGCCGGACTCGAACTTGTCCGTCGACGCGAACAACGGCTCGCCGGATACGACGTCAACGTAGATGCCCGCCTCCTTGTTGTCGTTATACTCGCCGGTAAAGGGTCTCTCGGTGCCGTCCTGCTGGGTGATCCGGCGTTGTTCCGGGGTCAGGCGTTCGATTGCTGCCTGCGACTTTTCAAACTTCATGGTGAATCTCCATTACTTAGTTAGAGGGTCAGGCACACTACGTTCAATTTATCACGTCGATACTCACATCAACTATCGCAGTGGCCCCAACATTAATCCAATACGTCGTGCGTATAGTTTCTATACCGCACATGCCTCTTGCTTGGCGGGTCAACTCCATTCGTATCGGGCTGCAAGCTGAGCGATTTTTCGTATCTCGACCGGTGCCGTAGATCCGGACGCGGTGGCAATCACGATCTCACGCTCGATAGCGAAGCCCTCGATCGGCCTGGTGATCAAGCCGTGGGTGGTGGCCGAGCGTTCGGGCAGAATGCATACCCCCCGACCTTCGGCGACGATGCGCTGCACCCAATCATCTCGATCTGAGCGAAAGCGAGGACGTATCCGCACCTCTCGACGCGCGAAGTGATCGAGGATTTGATCGCGGCATTCGCATTTCAGTCGATCTACAAACGGGAAAGAGAGCAGGTCTTCGCCACGAACGACTTCGCACGCCGCTAAGGGGTGATCTGCAGCGCAGCCGAGCACGAAACGCTCCCGGAAGAGAGGACGCACATCAAGTTTACGATCCGGCCTGGATTCGCGAGGCAGGATGCACGCGTGATATTTGCCTGAGAGCACCTCCGACGTGTCCTCGCCCGACTGGAGCGAGTGCAGTTTGATCTCGATGGACGGCACCTCTTCCAGAGCGCTCTCGAAAAAGGCTGTGAAGGCCCTCGGGCCGACGCTGGAGGCGACAGCAACATCGAGAACGCGATGCCGCCCCATCGCCCAGTTTTCCGAGTGATGTCTTACGCTCTTCATCGCAACCAGCATTCGGCGGAATTCCAGCTCGACGTCCTGACCCAGGCTCGTTAGCCGGCTGTTCTTCCCGTCACGATAGATAAGCGGTCCACCGAGTTCCTCCTCCAGGCGGCGGATCGCTCGGGTCAGGCTTGGTTGTGACACACCACTGAGGCGAGCAGCCGCAGTGAAATTCAGCGTCTCGGCCAAGTTGATGAAATAGCTGACCTGATTGAGTTCCATAGCCCTTTGGCCTGCGCCTGACGAATGCCACCCCAGTGGACCAATCTGACTATGGCCACAGAAGTATGCGCGACGCATATAATAGTGGTTTAGGGGCTTGTCTATATGCGCCACGCATATAAAAAGAATGCCTTGGCGGTTATCTCGGGTCGATGGTGCTCCGGGTCAGGTTCGAAGGGTTTCGGTGCACCTGCCAAGCCGCCGTTGGAGGCTCGAAGCATATGGCAGGAACACGGTTCAAGTTTGCCGGGGGAGCGGCGTCGGAGCTAACCGGGCACCTAGAGGCGCCGGAAGGGACTCCTCGCGGCTGGGCGATTTTCGCCCATTGTTTCACTTGCGGGAAGGACAGTCGCGCCGCCGTCCACATCGCACGCGCGCTCTCGCGGGCTGGTATCGGCGTCTTGCGGTTCGACTTCGCCGGCACAGGGCTCGCGAGTGCCGCGGAAGAAGAGGTAAGCTTCGCTTCTGACGTCGACGATCTGAGGGCAGCCGCGAAGGCCATGGCGGCTGCCGGTATGCCACCCGCCCTCCTTGTCGGGCACAGCCTGGGTGGAACGGCTGCGATCGTAGCCGCTGCCGCGCTGCCGGATGTCGCCGCGGTGGTGACGATCGGTGCGCCGGCCGACCTTCAGCATATCTTGCGCGTTTTCCGGCCTGGCGACCTTGACGCGATAGCGAGCGAGGGCGAGGCCTCTGTGGAGATCGCTGGCAGGCCCTTCCTCATCCGCCGCACCTTCCTGGAAACGGTAGAGCGAGCCGACATCGAGAAGTCCATCGCCGCGCTTCGACGTCCGGTGCTGGTCATGCATTCGCCGGTGGACCAAGTCGTGGGCATCGAGCACGCCTCGCGCATCTTCGTCGCATCACGCCATCCTAAGAGTTTTGTCTCGCTCGACACGGCGGATCACCTTCTCACCGACGTCGACGATGCGAACTACGCCTCAGCTATGGTCGCCGCGTGGGCCAGCCGCTTTCTTCCGCCGCTAGCGGCGGATCTTCCGCAGGTCGAGGCGGCGAAAGGTGTCGTTGCATCGGAGACGCTCGCGGGAAAGTTCCAGCTCACGGTGCGCAGTGGCGAGCACACTCTGTTCGCCGACGAGCCGGAATCGGTCGGAGGTCTTGGGAGCGGCTTGTCTCCCTACGAACTGGTGTCAGCCGGGCTAGCTGCCTGCACGGTGATGACGATGCGCCTTTACGCCGACCGCAAGGGCTTCCCGCTCGAAAGAGCGACGACGACCGTGCGGCACGAGAAGGTGGCGGACATGATGCCGCCTGACCGCTTCACACGCACCATCGTTCTCGATGGGCCGCTCAGCGATGATCAACGCGCGCGCATTCTTGAGATCGCGGATCGGTGTCCCGTCGATCTGACGCTCGTCCGGGGTTCTGATGTGCAGACCGAGCTTTCGAGCGGCGGTCAGCCTGCCGGTGCGGCGTCGTCGAGTTGATTTGGTATACAGAGCTAAGGGTAAACGGATGGAGAGCCTGCCCGCTACAGACCAGGCGCCGGCGCGAACCGATCGAGCGATACTCGCGGGTGGGTGTTTCTGGGGTCTCGAAGATTTGCTGCGCCGCGCGAATGGCGTCGTGTCCACGCGTGTTGGCTATATCGGCGGCGAGATGCCAGATCCGACTTATGCGCGGCATTATGGCCATGCGGAAGCCGTCGAGGTAACTTTCGACCCGTCGATCCTGACGTACAGAGCGCTTCTTGAACTGTTCTTCCAGATTCACGACCCAACAACGTATGAACAACAGGGCAGCGATGTAGGCCCGAGCTATCGATCGGCCATTTTTTATACTTCCGCAGCGCAGATGGACATCGCGTTAGCGACGATCGCCGAGATCGAAGCGTCGGGTCGCTGGCCTGGGCCAGTCGTGTCCGAGATCAACCCGGAAGAATCTTTCTGGGAGGCTGAGCCCGAGCATCAGAAATATCTCATGCGTGAACCCGGTGGCTATAGCTGCCACTTCGCGCGACCGACCTGGCGATTGGACCGAGCGAAGCGATGAGCGAGCTTCGACTATCATCGACAACACTGCTGCAAGGGTGCTCGCGCTTTGACGTGCTGGCAGCCGGGTCACCGCCATGATGCCGGAATACGTGATCGCCGGCTTGTGGGGCCTTTTGTCGGGAAGCGGACTGCTGGTGGGGGCGGTGCTGGCGGACGTGCTTTTCGGGCGACTTACTCACCGCATGATCTCCGCAGTCATGGGCTTTGGTGGCGGCGTGTTGATTGCCGTTGTCGCTACCGAACTCATCGGCGATCGCGTTTCGGCCGGGATGGGCCCAATTGCGATCTTCGCGCTGCTCGCCGGAGCTGCGATCTTCAGCGGCACAAACTGGTTTCTGTCTCGCCAAGGCGCGAAGCATCGAAAGCGATGCGGTGAATGCACGGAGCAGGCCACTGAACAGGAGCACCGTGGTAGTGGTGCCGCAATTGCGCTCGGCAGCGTTCTCGACGGAATTCCAGAGGCCCTTGTGATCGGGATGTCGGTGGCTGATGGCGGCAGAATCAGCCTGGCCGTCGTGGCAGGCTTCTTTCTCGCTAATGTGCCGCAGGGCCTATCGAGCACTTCAGGGATGAAGGTTGCGGGCCGACCTCGAAGCTATATCTACGCGGTCTGGGTCGGCATTCCCCTACTCGTTTGCGTTGCCGCCGGTGTAGGAAATCTTCTCCTCGTTTCGGCATCAACTCAGGCGCCAGCCATTCTTTCTTTCGCGGCCGGCGCCGTCATAGCGATGCTGGCAGAAGCCATGATACCCGAAGCTTTCGAAAAGGCGCCGCCGTTCATAGGGCTCATCACGGTCGTGGGATTTCTGGCGGCATATCTCATTGCTCAACACTGAGTGATGCGATTGCGATAGTCCTACGCCTCGCCGCTGTTTTCGCGATCTACGCCACGCTCATGCAACTCGGCATCGATCGGGCAGTTCGTGCAACCCTCATAGCAACACAAGCGGCAGATACGATAAGAATGCTCAAGATTTTCCAGGCGATTGCGTAAGACGCGTTCCGCTATGGCGCCGAGAACTTTCAGTTCGTCTGGGCTTAGGATGGATAACCCCTCTGCGATCACCTCGTCGCGCGAGGAAAGGACTTCGTCGCTCGCTATCTTGCCCGCCGCAGTGAGATAGAGGGACCGGGTGCGACCATCCGTGAAATGCTCACGGCGTTCGACCAATCCCTCAGCCGCTAACCGATCCACCAAACGGACTGTCGCTGCATGGGAGAGGCCGACGCCGATAGAGAGCATGCGAATCGAGAGCCCAGGCATGTGCGCAATCAACGCCAGGGCCGATGCTGCGGGTCCAGCTTCCGGCGCCCGCGATGAACTAGCGCGAACGATGTCGTCGCTGATCATGAGTGCGAACGCCCCAAAGATATTTCGATCGCGAGGTTCATCCATTGCCACATCTATATGTGCGCGAAGCATAGACAGCAAGCCATACCCGTGTGGTGCCGGTCGGCAAGCGAGAGGAGAAAAAGCCGGATTCACAGAGGCTTACGACACCCCAGCGATGACACTGGATATCGAAAGTCCGCTATTTAGATCATGGCGGCGTACGGAATGCCGATACCTGGCGGCTATAGATCGGTGTCGCTTGCCGTGGTTCCGGCTGCCTTGAGGCCGAATCACATCTTTGCAGCGCCACTTCGCGTTGTGGTCCAAAGTCCGCGCCGACATTGCCACGTTGACCCCAAGCACCCACGCAGATAGGTCTATGCGTGACGCATACATAAATGTGTCGGCACGAACATGCTGCCAGAGGCGAGTTCATGCGCCATGCGTCACTGAGTGAATGGCGTATGCTCTAGTCAGTAGGGCAAGCCAGGGGAGACAGGCATGACGGTTAAGGTCGCAATCAATGGTTTCGGTCGGATCGGGCGACTAGCCTTACGGTCGATCGTCGAACTACGTCGAGAGGACGTCGAAGTGGTTGCGATCAACGACCTCGGGCCGGTCGCTACCTTGGCGCACCTTCTGAGGTACGACTCGGTTCATGGTCCCTTTCGTGGATCGATCGACCTCGGCGAAGACTGGATCGACGTCGGGTCCGGTAAAATCAGGGTGTCGTCGGAACACGATCCAGCAAACCTGCCCCATGATGAGCTTGGTGTTGACGTGGCGCTCGAATGCACGGGCTTCTTCACATCCAAGGAGAAGGCCGAGTCGCACATTCGTGCGGGAGCAAAACGCGTGCTCATCTCCGCGCCGAGCGATGGGGCAGACAAGACGATCGTCTTCAAGGTCAATCACGACACGCTGACCGCTGACGACGTCGTCGTATCTAATGGCTCATGCACGACCAATGTCCTCGCGCCTGTCGCGAAGGTACTGAACGACCTCTGCGGCATAGAGCGAGGCTATATGACCACGGTTCACGCTTATACCGGTGACCAGCCGACGCAGGATACCGTCCACAAGGATCTCTACCGCGCCCGCGCAGCCGCACTCTCAATGATTCCGACTTCCACCGGGGCTGCGAACGCGATTGGCCGCGTGCTGCCGGAACTAAAAGGTAAGCTTCACGGCTCGTCCATCCGCGTCCCAACGCCGAACGTGTCGGTCATAGATTTGGCTGTTTCGACGTCGCGTGAGGTTTCGATAGACGAGGTGAACGACGCCATCCGTCAGACTGCCGCCGGTGCGATGAGTGGGGTGCTCGCCTTCACGACAGAGCCCTTGGTGTCGGTCGATCTGAACCATCGGACGGAATCCTCAATCGTGGCACTTCCCCAAACAGATGTTGTCGATGGCAGGATGGTTCGCGTGCTTGCTTGGTACGACAATGAATGGAGCTTTGCGACGCGCATGGCGGATACCGCGGTCGCAATGGCGAAGCTCATTTAGCCGATCGAGTGCCCGCAAAGTCGTCACTTTGCGAAAAGGTGGGTTTTCCAAAGAAGGAAGCATCGATGAGCATGACTGGACCATTGGCGCGCGCAGCGAGAGCCCTGATTCAGTGGCCGCGATCGCACGTCGCCAAGATCGCTGAGTTGGACGAGGAGACGTTAGCCCGGTTCGAGGCCGGCGGTAGCGTGCTTGCAGCTTCGGAACTGACGCGGTTGCGTGACGCGCTCGAACGGGGCGGCGCCGTCTTCATCGATGAGGATCATCGCGCGGGATCAGGCGTGAGGCTTAAGTTCAACGCTAAGGACGTGCGTGCCATTAATCGGATGGAGGGCGAAGGCGGGCCGGTAGGCACCGACGATGTCTGAAACCTCAGATTCTCGCGCCGGAGCTGGGGTATGCGGCGACAGACACTCATTCCTGCCGTGACCACGCCTACATGCACACAACCGTATGCTCGACGCACTATCCTTCGAGACGGCAATTAGGGGGATGGGGCAACGCAGGCGTATGACCTAATATGTCGATATTCACGGGTCTCATGATCGGCCCAAGACCATCTACACTCTCCCGTGGCCTGATGGACCTTTCTTGAAAAGCCTGTCACGCGCTTCAAATCCAAAAACGATCGTCGTCGTCATCACGAGGTAGGCAACTATGCCGCCCGGAGAGAGTGTAGGCACTGCGGCGAGGATCAAAGCGTCGTTGCCACCGGGTATGAGGCCGATACCTATTCCCATCAACGCTCCACCGACAATCGATCGCAGAATGCCGGCAACCGTCGGCCGTTGAAAACGCAAACGTCCCTGACGCACGGATGCCGTGATTGCTCCCGCAACAGAGGCAATGACCGCAACGAGTGCGACCTCGCCTGTTGGCGTCATTCGAAGAGGAAGGCCGCGTTGGATCAGGTCAGCGAACGTCCAAGCCGGTGACAGGGCGTAGAGAAGTCCACCAGCGATACCGAGGCCAATCATTGAGGCGCCAAACGCCCACCCCGGTCTTTTTCGCGATGCACCCTTCGTCGATACGAACATCATCGCCAGCGCGAGTACAACCGCAAGGGCGAGAACCATAGCGGCCCCAGGAATGCTTGGGCTCCCGATAACACTTGTCCATGTCACGAGAGAGCCGGGCCGACCATGATCGGCAATCAAGATCCCGACTGCTAGTCCCACAGGAAGAGCCAGCAGTCGCATTTCGCCATCGCCTAACCGTGCCAACGATCCAAGCAGACAGGCGTCATTGATGAGCGCCCCAAAGCCGAAGGCGATGGCGCCGATTAGGAGAAAGGCGTTGACGTTCGTCGAGGGTGCCAGGGTCGCGTTCAGCGACCCAGACCAAGCGAGCGGAATAGCAACAAGGCCCGCCGCTGCAGACGCCGCAAGAAATCCGACGAACATTCTTGGTCGGCGTCGTTTCTGCAACTCGTGAGCAGCCACGACCAGGCATGTCCCACCTCGGTTTGCGGAATACCCAAACCAGAATGCCAGCATGCATATGAGAAGGTCGAACGCGATGGATTCCAAGGTATCAAGCCTGATTCATTTTCTCGTCAGTCGTTCTTCGAAGGACGCCGGGGTGGCGAGCGGGCTGGCGGCGTTGCGCTTTCAGTAGGTCGTCGCCTCGGGTAGCCGCCCAGATGCCGGAGGCTTGCGAGCTCATTTTTGTTCAACCCGTTTTCGAGAAGCCGCTCGGACAACGCGCCTAGGTCGTTCAGGTCCATGGGTGATAGGGGCGAGACCCACGCCGCGATCACCTGCTCGTGCGCTCTGAGCAAGGCTTTAGTCATCTGTTCACCGGAATTGGTGAGGTGGATGAAACGCGCCCGTTTGTCGACGGTGTGTCGCCGCCGTTCGACCAGATGACCGGTTTCAAGCCTGTCGATCAATCGCACGGTCCCAGCATGGGAAAGACGAAGCCGGCTAGCTAGGACGCTGATAGGGACCCCAGGCTCAACACTAAGAAAGATCATCAGCGCAGCCGCTGGTCCGCTCGGCGAAAGCGAGGCTGAGGCACTCGCGATGCTGTCAGCCACCGCGAGCGCAAGTGCACCAAAATGATACTTGGCTGCCTCCGGCTCCATCCATCAACGATATATGCGTGACGCATAGACATCAAGTGGCTGGAGATGTATGACTGCCGCATACATTTCTGGGATTCGGAGATGGTCATGCTCATCGAAGGACTCGGCTCACATTCCTCGTCTGAGATCGAAAGAGACGCGCCGTCCGCTGGCGGATCAGAATTTGGCGCGCTGCTCGTGCGCTCAAATGGCGGCAGTCACGGAGGGGCGTCATGCCTGATCTGACGCTTGATCTGCGATACCTCAAATACGCGATCCAGGTCGCCGAGGCAGGTAGCTTTCGCCGGGCGGCCGACCGCATTGCGATCTCCCAATCTACCGTCAGCCGTCGCGTGCAGATGCTAGAGCGTCAGCTTGGCGTTTCGCTGTTCGAGCGCACAAGAACAGGTGCCGCGCTAACGCCCGAAGGAGCACGCTTTCTTCAGCACGCGGCGGCAGGAGCGCGATACCTTCGCGAGGCTGCGACAGAGATCCGGTCTACCCGAAACCTCAAGACCGGGCTTATCAGATTCGGCATGCTCGAAGCATTTCCAGCGGGCCCAATCATCGACCTTCTCGCGGACTTCCGACATCAATATCCGACTATCGAGGTGAAGCTCGAGGAAGGCACTTCAGAAGAGAATACAGCGCGGGTGCGGCGTGGATTACTGGACGCCGCAATTTGCCTTCGCACGAACAGCAACCGCCAGTTTAAAATTCGGCGCTTCTGCGATCCCACTTTGTTCGTGGCATTGTCCCAGCGTCACCAGTTGGCGTCGCGAATGCAATTGGCTTGGGAAGACATCTGCGAGGAGGTATTTCTCGTTCGTTCCGACGGTGCCGGACGTGAACTCTCCGACTTGCTCAAGCGCATGGTAGGAGCCGTGGAAGGAGAGGTTCAACTATCCATTCAACAGGTCAGCCGGGAGACACTCCTCACCATGGTCGAACAGGGCTTCGGTTTAACCATCACGACGTTGGTTAGCCGCACTGATATCGCGTTGGTTCCGCTTTCATCGGTCCGAGCGCCCACGGCTGCTACGATTTCATGTTGCGACAACGACAATCCCGCCCTGCCACTGCTGCTGAAATGTCTCGACACCCTTTCAGGGCTGAAGGGGAGAAGTGTGGGCTAATCGTCGGTTTCTTGCGTCGTAGCTCGCCTAGCTTTTGCAAAACCGCGATCGGTTGCGATGAACCTCTCCAGCATCGGCACGATCAATCGCATTGGGTCAGCAATCACCTCGCCCTGTTCCCGGCCTAGCGCTTCGGCATATGCCCGCAAATCCCGGTGGAGAGCTGCGGGCATTTCTACCGTGACCTTGATCGGCTTGTCGTCGACGATCGGACCCAACTTAAGCTTCGCCATCATGATCCTCCGTAGGATTCGAGCACCAGGTCCCGCGTAACGATCACACGAACAGGGAAGCCAGGGCGGATCGTCAGCGTCGGCGCAATGTTGAGCTGTCGCCGCACAATCTGCTGTCCTGCATCATTGATGGTGTCCTCGCCGCCATTGCGGATCGCCTGGATCAAGCGATCATCATTGTCCACGGCGAGTTCGGCGCCGACGCTGAGCAGTGTGGAAAGTCCGGCCGCCTTGGCGAGATCCCACCAGTGGTAATCGACGCCGTCCTGCAGGCCGGCGAAACCTTCGGCGTCGGCACCTGGCTGGCGTTCGAGAACGATCGACCGGCCGTTCGGAAAGATCAGCCGGTTCCAGACCAGCAGCACGCGGCTTTGGCCGAACTGCACGTTGTTGTCGTATTGGCCGATAACCCGCGTGCCCTGTGGGACGAGCAGGATGCGGCCCGTCGGGCTGTCGTAGATGTTTTCGGTCACCTGGGCGGTGATCTGTCCCGGAAGGTCGGACCGGATGCCAGTTATGAGCGCCGCCGAGATGACTGCGCCGGCCTGAAGGATGTTCGGCGACGCCGGAGCAACGACGCGATCGGGGGACACCGTCCGTCGATCGGCCGCCGCGCTGAGGAAGGCGTTCTGGCGATCCTGCGCAGAGGGAGTGGTCGGCGGTGGCGCAAGGCCAAGGCTCGCCAAATCCGGCGAGGGCGGGAGTGCTGGGGCAATTCCCGCCGCGGCGGGCGCGCCCCGG
>JAHBYY010000140.1 GCA_019635715.1 Rhizobiaceae bacterium
ATGGTGATCGAGGAGGGCAGCCACGACGAGCTGATCGCGCGGGGCGGCCTCTATGCGCAGCTCTGGGCGCGCCAGTCGGGCGGCTTCCTGCCGAACGACGAAACGGCGGAGACGGAAGCCGAGAAGGCGGCGGCCGAGTAGGGCCGCCGCCATGCATCGCTCAAGCCGCGTCCCCGATGGTGACGAAGACCTGCTTGCCGAACAGCTTGAGGGCCGCCTCAAGCGTGGCGAGCTTGGTCGGATGATCGGGATCGAGGATACGGCGGGCCTCGGTCTCGGCCTTGCCGAGCCTCCTGGCGAGCTCCGACTTGGACATGCCGGACGCGCGGAACGCCTCGATGACGGCTATTTTCAGGGCGTTGGCCATTTCGACCGGTATATTGACGTAGCCCGCCTTGAGCTTGGAAGGCGGCGGCAGCGTCTTGTCGTGCGCAAGATAACCGCGCAAGGCCAGCCCCAGCGCGTCGGAGGCGCTAGCCCTGGCATCCGCAAGGTCGTCGCCTTGGGTAATAGCCTCCGGGATATCGGGAAATGTCACCAGAAAGCCGCCGTCAGATTCCGGCTGGAACAATGCGGGGTAAACATAGTTCATAGACATTCACTCCGTCTTCGGCCTGGTCGGATCGCCGGATGGCGTGTTTTGCGACGCTCAATCAACGCCCAATTGCCTCTTGATGAGGGCCACATAGCCAGGCCTCAATTCTCCAGATTTGATGATCGTGCTTGCGGACCCCAATTCGACCCGACAATGCGAACCCTTGCCCCTGTCCTCAATCACCTCGAAATGCGCGTTGTTCTTTCTCGCCCATCTACGCAATTCCCGGATCAAGGCCTCGCGCGTCATTCTTCCGCCCATCCCCTGGCGGACAATGTCGCACATTTTTGTGCGGATTGCGATTCGATTCCGCGAAAGGTCTCGGCATGAGTGGAACAGGCTTTCGCGAAAGGCTCTGGCAAAGCGTCGAGGGATCGATCGACGCCTTCCAGGATACCGACCGGGAAGTGCTGCCCAGGGATGCGTGGCGATTCATTCTCTATTTCGCCAACCAGGCGCGTGTTCCCTTCATCCTGCTGCTGGTCGTCGGCGGCGCGGCGGGCGCGGTGGACGCCGCACTCTACTGGGCGGTGGGCTGGCTCATCGACCTGCTCGACGACGCGGATCCGGCGACGCTGTTTTCCGACCACTGGCCGCAACTGGCGGCAGTCCTTCTGCTGCTTCTGGTGGTGCGCACCGCGGTGATGATCGCTTCCGCCGTGGTCGAGCAGCAGGTGATCGTCCCCGGCTTCTTCTCGATGGTGCGCTGGCAGGCGTTCCGCCGCGTCATCGAACAGCCCTATGACTTCTACCAGAACGATTTTGCCGGCCGCATCGCCACCAAGATCATGCAGGGCGGCGAGGCAGTCGGCGACTTCATCGTCAACGTGCTGCAGACCATGTGGTCGTTCATCACCTTCGTGGTGCTGGCCATCACCATCCTGGTCTCGCTCGATCCGCTGATGGGGCTGGTCGTCGCCGTCTGGTTCGTCGGCTACGGTGCGATCGTCTGGTTCCTGCTGCCGGAGATGCGCAGCGCCGGACGCGCCACCGCCGACGAGCGCTCGATCTTCAACGGGCGCCTGGTCGACGCCTTCACCAACATTATGGCGGTCAAGCTGTTCGACAGCGGGCGGCGCGAGCATGCCTATATCCGCGAAGGGCTCGAGCGCTTCCTGGTGGCGGTCAAGAGGCTGACGCGCGCCGTCACAACGGTGCGCTCGTCGGTCGCCGCGCTGAACGGCGTGATGATGAGCGCCATCGCCGCGCTGTGCATGATCGGCTTCGCCTCCGGAGAGATCACGACAGGCGCCGTCGCGGCGGCGCTCGGGCTGGTGTTCCGGCTCAACCAGATGTCGGGCTGGATGATGTTCAACATCAACGGCTTGATCCGCAACTACGCGACGGTGCAGGACGCCACCCGCACGATCTCCGTGGAGCCCGCCATCCGCGATGCCGCCGACGCCGTGGCGCTGCCCCGCGCCCGGGGCGACATCCGCTTCGAAAACGTCTCCTTCCACTACGGCAAGGCTGGCGGGATCATCGAAAGTCTCGACCTGCACATCCGCGCCGGCGAGAAGGTCGCGCTGGTCGGGCCGTCCGGCGCCGGCAAGACGACGATCGTCAATCTCGCCCTGCGCCTGTTCGACGTCGAGAAGGGGCGTATCCTGATCGACGGCCGGGACATCCGCTCGCTGACCCAGGCGTCGCTGCGCGCGCAGTTCGGGGTGGTCAGCCAGGAGGCGATGCTGATGCACCGGTCGATCAGCGACAATATCGGCTACGGGCGGATGGATGCGTCGTTCGAGGAGATCGAGGCGGCCGCGCGCCAGGCGGCGGCGCACGACTTCGTCTCCGGGGTCGAGGATCCGCGCGGGCGGCGCGGCTATGATGCGCATGTCGGCGAGCGGGGCGTAAAACTGTCGGGCGGCCAGCGCCAGCGCATCGCCATCGCCCGCATGATGCTGAAGGACGCGCCGATCCTGATCCTCGACGAGGCGACGTCGGCGCTCGATTCGGAAGTCGAGGCGGCGATCCAGGAGAACCTGTCGCAGCTCATGGCCGGCAAGACGGTGATCGCGGTGGCGCATCGCCTTTCGACGATCGCGGCGCTCGACCGCCTGATCGTGCTGGACGAGGGCCGCATCGTCGAGGAAGGCACGCATGCGCAACTGGTCGAGAGGGGCGGGCTCTATGCGCAGCTCTGGGCGCGTCAGTCCGGCGGCTTCCTGCCGGACAGCCTGGCGGCGGAGTAAGCGCGTTGGCGCTCAGGATTCCCGGCAGCACCGATCTGGCGGCGCGCGGCAGGACCGGGCTCGAAGTGCTCGACGTCGAGATCGTCGCCGAGATGGCAAGCTCGCTGGGCGGCGCCGGCCGCAAGGTCGAGGAGGTGATGGCGCGGCTCAACGCCTGGACGCCGGCCGATGGCGAACGGGCGCCGCTGGTGAAGGCCGCGGCGGAAGCGGTCTACGCCTATTTCATCCAGCGCGAACTCTGTGGGCTGCGGCGCCATGACGATGTGATCCGCGAGCAGCGCATTCCGCGCGAAGTGCTGGTTCGGCTGGGGGCGAAGTAGCGACTGCCTGTGGGAAGGGCCGCGCGAATTTCAGGGCTGCGGTTGCCACGGGTTGAGGAGCCGGGCGCCAGTTCCCTCAAAGTCCCTGACGTTGCGCGTGACGACGGTCAGGTCGTGAACGATGGCGGTTGCGGCGATCCAAGCATCGCGCTCGCCACGTCGATTCGGAACATGCAGCCCGGCGCATATCATCGCGATGTCCGAAGTCATCGGAAGGACCCGGTCGGCGAAGTCCGGGAGAACGCGCTCATTCACCCAACGCATCATCGGTTCGCCCTGGCGCGGGTCACGACGCGACAGCAGGAGCGCGCCATACTGGAGTTCCATCACGGTGGCGGCTGAAAGAAAGAAGGTGCGCCTGTCCTGCGCGGCTGACCATGAGACTACCAAAGCGGCTGCGCGCCCAAGTACCCGCAGTTCCGAAATGACGTTCGTGTCGAGCAGGAACATCAGTCGAGCTGGAAACCTTTGAACGGTGCCTTGAACTCCGGAACCTCGAAATCGAAATCCGCCTCGGGGCTGGGATCGGCGAGCGCCTCGGCGAGGCTGACGAAGGGCTCCTTCGTCTCGTCAGCCGCTCCGGCCGCTGCAAGCCGGTCGTATTCCGCCTTCGTCAGGAGAACATGGGTGGCGATTCCACGAGTCGTCACGAAGACCGGCCCCTTCTCGGCGGCCCGCTTCGCCTTCGCAGTATCCTGGTTGAACTCGCGGCTGGGCATGACGGTCGACCGAGACCGGTGGACATTCATGGAAGCGCCTCCATGGCCGAATTGTAGCATTGTTGCTACTTCCCAATCGCGTGTCAATTTCCACACGCCGTTCGTCATCCCCGCGACAATCTGCCGTCCTTCCGGCGTCCGTCTGGACAAGCGGTGCCTTCACGCATAAACCAACCCCAAATGCCGGAGGAATTCGCCAGCCGTACCGCCACGCGACTACGGTCGGTGTTGCGAGCGGAAACGGGCTCAACCGCCGGCGAGGGTGAGGCGAAAGGGTGCCAATTCCGTGAGCGCTGACGAAACTGTTGAACCTTCACGTCGCGACTTTCTCTATGTCGCGACCGGCATGGCCGGCGTCGTCGGCGCCGGCGGCCTCGCCTGGCCCTTCATCGACCAGATGCGCCCCGACGCCTCGACCCTGGCGCTCGCCACCGTCGAGGTGGATGTGGCGGCCGTCGAGCCGGGCATGTCGCTGACGGTCAAGTGGCGCGGCAAGCCGATCTTCATCCGCAACCGCACGCCTGAGGAAATCGAGGCGGCGAAGGCCGTGCCGATGGCCGATCTCAAGGATCCGGTCGCGCGCAACGCCAACCTGCCGGCCGACGCGCCGGCCACCGATACCGACCGCGCCGCCGGCGAGGGCAAGGAGAACTGGATCGTCATGGTCGGCTCCTGCACCCATCTG